>JAUXUQ010000022.1 GCA_030680605.1 Gammaproteobacteria bacterium
CCAGCTGCCCTCATCCCAGCCTTCTCCTGGAGGGAGTAAGGAGCCATCGGGGGGGGGGGGGGGGGGGGGGCGAGTGCTGCTTACTCCCTCCAGGAGAAGGCTGGGATGAGGGCAGCTGGCGGTTTACCATACGCACCATGAATATCTCGAAACTGTTGCACGCCGCGCTGCTGGTAAATGATCTCCCGCGCGCCAGGGAATTTTACGAAGGCGTGCTGGGGCTGAAGGAGAAACCGCGCCAGACGCTAGATTTTGACGGCGTGTGGTATGGCCTCGGCGCGAACGAATTGCATCTGATGGTGGTGCCCGATGCCTTGCCGCCTGCCGAGCAGCGCCCGCGGCGCGATTATCATGTGGCGTTTGCGATTGACGACCATGAGGCCGTCAAGGCCAGACTTGCTGCGCTCGGTATTCCGTTTCGCGAGGGGCGGCGCGGCTTTCCGCAGTTGTTTGTGCGCGACCCGGACGGCAATCTGGTCGAATTACAGCAGCACACGTAATCACCCGGCTTGACGTCCGGTAGCGAGCCGTCATGGGACTAGACGGCGGCTGACTGTGTCTGCTCTTCAGCCTTGCCGGGTTCCCCCTCGGGCTGTAACAGTGACCGGATACCGGTATGCATACCGGCACCGAACACCTCAGCGCCGCCCTTGCCTTGCCCCTTGGCGCGATACATGGCGATGTCGGCATTGCGCAGCAGATCTTCCGCATGGCCGTGCTCCTCGTCGCTCAGTGCGATACCTATACTCGCGCTGATGAAGAGCTCCTGCCCACCCAGCAGTGCAGGTTGCGCCATCTCTTCCCGAATACGGGTCGTGACGTCTGTTGCGTCATCCACGCTGTGTATCTCCTCCAGCAGGATCGCAAACTCATCCCCGCCAAAGCGTGCCACCGTGTCGCCCGGCCGCAGACATGCCGCAAGGCGGTGGCCGATATTGATCAGCAGCTGGTCGCCGATGATATGGCCATATGTGTCATTCACACTCTTGAATCGATCCAGGTCGAGAAACAGCACCGCGAACCTGTAGTCGTTACGCCGCCTGGCGCGATGAACGGCAAGGCCCAGACGATCCATAAACAGCGCGCGGTTGGGGAGGCTGGTCAAGGCATCGTGCAGCGCATTACGTAACAGCAGTTGCTCAGCGGCCTTACGCTCGGTGATATCACGCGCAATCAGGTGAAACCCCTCAACACGGTTACCTTCCATGACCAACGATGCGTTCTGGGCCAGCCAACGCTGCTCACCGGGGTATAGTGCAACCGGGAACTCCGCATAGGAGGTCTCTGCGCGGGCAAGGTAGTGGCGCATGTACATGCGCGAGAGACGGGTGCGATGACTTTCCGGCACCAGATCCAGACAGTTGAGCTCGCGCAGCTGCTTGAGGTCGAGATGGGAGTACTTCAGCGCAGCGGGGTTGGCGTAGGTGAACTTGCCGTGGATATCCGTGGTGTAAATAAATTCAGCGGCATTTTCCACCACCTCGCGATAATGCCGCTCGGCTTCGTGCAACGCCTGCTCGGTATCCGTCACGCACGCTCGTGCAATCTGGCCGAGCCTGCTGATCAGGCGCTGCTTGAGGCTTTTGTGGGACGGCTGCATCGGGCATCACTCGTGGTTCCCGATGCTGTCTCTTGAGGTACCGCAGCCGGGAGGCTTTAACTTGTGCCGATATTCGCTACATACGCTGGCACCATGATAGCATTCCCCTTGGCCACAAACGCAAGCTTCTGCCCGGCATTGCTGCATATTTCAGGACCCACCCCAGTGACCGCATTGCGGGCTGCACCGCAAATCACAGCAAAAATAATCTTATTCAATAACTTGTCATGCCCACGCAATATATATTCCTGCACTCCATGCCGCCCGGCAACCTGCTGCCTCACGCCAGCCCGGCGTATGCACGCAGCCGCTCCTGTTCCTCCTGAGTAACACCCTGCAGCAGCCCGCATGTATACCCTCTGGCGCCTGCCACGCACTGTTCCACGGGCCAGCCGCCCCGCCCGGATACTCTGGCACTGGCTGCTCGACCCGGCCTCGCTCACACTACGGCTGCAAGCCGTATGCGGCGAATTTCGGGTGGAGGTATTGCGAAATGCGTGGGCGCGCCCCACGCTTGACGAGCTCCACACCCTGGGTCTGCGCCCGGGCCAGCGCGCCCTGGTGCGCGAGGTGCACCTGCTGTGTGATGGACGACCCTGGGTGTTCGCACGCACCGTCATCCCACGCGAGACCCTGAGTGGAAAATACCGCCGCCTCGCCCGTCTCGGCAACCGCTCGCTGGGCGCTGTATTGTTTGCCGACAAAACCATGCGCCGCGCCGACGTCCACGTCGCCTGTCTTACCCCCGCGCACAGACTCTATAAACACACCACGCTGGGGTTGAAAGGCAAGCCGCCGGATCAATTCTGGGGGCGGCGCTCGCTGTTTTATCTCTGTGAGCGGCCGCTGTTATTAAGCGAGATATTTCTGCATGATATGCGCCCATGCAAGCTACCGATATAAAACCGCGCCTTTATCAATATTACCTGCTCACGCGCCTGCATCGCCCGATCGGGATTTTTCTGCTGCTGTGGCCCATGCTGTGGGCGCTGTGGATCGCCTCCGCAGGCAAGCCCGACCTGCTGGTGCTGACTGTGTTTGTGCTGGGCGTGGTGTTGATGCGCTCGGCGGGCTGTGTCATCAACGACTACGCCGACCGCCATATCGACCCGCATGTCAGCCGCACCCGCGATCGGCCTATCGCCACCGGGGCCGTTACGCCGCGTGAGGCGCTGTTTTTGTTCGGCGTGCTATGCCTGCTGGCCTTTGGCCTCGTGCTACTCATGAACGAGCTCACGCTCAAGCTGGCGCTTATTGCACTGTTGCTTGCGGTGAGTTATCCCTACGCCAAGCGCTATACCTACCTGCCCCAGGTGCACCTCGGTGCCGCTTTTGGCTGGGCGGTGCCGATGGTGTTTGCCGCGCAGACCGGCAGCGTGCCGCCGCTGGCCTGGCTGCTGTTTGTCGCCACCGTACTGTGGGCCACGGTGTATGACACGATGTACGCCATGGTCGACCGCGCCGACGACCTGCACTTGGGCGTAAAATCCACCGCCATCCTGTTTGGCGAGGCCGATCGCCTGATCATTGGTGCGCTACAGCTGACCCTGCTCGCCGCGCTGGGGGTGGTAGGGCTGCATGCCAAACTGGGCGCGCCTTACTATCTTGGTCTCGCTGCGGCAGCGGGCTTGGCGGTGTATCATCAATATCTGATCAAGGATCGTGCCCCGGCACAGTGTCTCAAGGCCTTTCTCAACAACAATCTGCTGGGTGCAGCGGTATTTATCGGTATTGCGCTCAACTATACTGTTGCACAGTAACAACCCTGTTTTTGAAAAATGGCACAGGAACTTGTCAACGCTTTGCCTGCTCATACGTTAAGCTATACGGGGCACGGCCTCTGCGGGCGTAAAAACGCCCGTGCGGCAGCACTTATTATTGACCTTTAAGGAGATCCACCTCATGAACAAGACTAGCTTGCTTTTGGTGACCGGCCTGTTGGCGCTTGGCCTTGTCGGCTGCCAGACCCCGCCGGACAAGCAGCAGACCGGTACCGTCGTCGGCGGGGTACTGGGCGGGGTGCTCGGCTCCAATGTCGGCGGGGGTAAGGGGCGAACAGCGGCCATCATCGCGGGCACACTGGTGGGCGCTGTAATCGGCGGCGAAGTCGGCAAGTATATGGATAAAACCGACCAGCTGAATGCACAACATGCCCTGGAACATAACCCGACCAATCAGGTGGCCTCGTGGCACAACCCGGATACCGGGCGTGATGTATACGTCACTCCAACACGCACCTACCAAAACACAGCCGGTCAGAACTGTCGTGAATACACCACCGCTGTCACCGTCGACGGCCAGAAACAGACCGCCTACGGCACCGCCTGCCGTCAGTCCGACGGTAGCTGGAAAATCGTTAACTAAACGCCGTAACCTTGCCGCGCCCTTCAACACGGAGGGCGCGGCAATTCCAGCGCCAGCACCCCGCACAACCAGACTGCAACATCCTCAATTTCCGCCGCGCACAGTGTGTGCGGCATGGAATAGCTGCGCCATATCACAGGATGCCCGAGGCTGGCTAACAGGCGCTGTGAGTTTTCACCGGTAGCGTAGGGCACCACATCGTCCTCCGTACCGTGCCCCATCATGATGGGTGTCGCCGCATTGGCGGGCGCTGCTTCCTTCTGGAGGCTGGCCGCCAGCGGCAAATACGTGGACAGCGCGAGTATCCCCGCCAACTGTTGTGGATAACGCAGACCCGTATGCAGCGCAATGGCACCGCCCTGCGAAAACCCGGCCAGCACAATACGGTTTGCGGGCACGCCTTGCCCCATCTCATGCCTGATCAGTGCACACACCTGCTGCTCCGACTCCCGTATACCGGCATCGTCCTCGCCCTGTAAAATATCGCGACTCACAATGTCGTACCATGCACGCATGCGATAACCGCCATTGATCGTCACCGGCCTTACCGGTGCATGCGGAAACACAAAACGCACCCCCGCCAGATCCAGCTCCGCCGCCAGCGGCGCCAGATCATCGCCGTCGGCGCCGAGGCCGTGCAGAAAAATCACACTGGCCGTGACCGGTGCGGATGGATTAACCTCTACCGATGACAGCAGTTCTGACATGGGATAACCGGGGTGAGTGACAACATATGGTTTTGTTATATTCTCAAGTGTGCCGATGGCAGCCTTTATACCGGCATCACCACTGACCCGTCGCGTCGCGAGCGCCAACATAATACCGGCACGGGCGCCAAGTATACCCGTGGCCGCAGGCCGGTAAAAATGGTGTATTGCGAACCCGCCGATAATCGCGCACAGGCGCTGCGGCGTGAACACACCCTCAGAACGCTGCCCCGCAGCCGCAAACTTGCCCTGCTTGGCACGGGCGCTGCGCCATGACCACCTGCCCGCTCTGCGCCGCATACGACGAGACCGTATTGTGGCAGGATCCGCGCTGCCGCGTGATATTGGTCAATGATCCGGATTACCCAGGCTACTGCCGCGTGATTTGGCAAACGCATATAAAGGAGATGACCGACCTCACCGCATCAGACCGCAGTCATTTCATGGGCGTGGTGTTCGCCACCGAAGCCGTGCTCTGCGAACTGCTGCGACCGGACAAGATCAATCTCGCCTCGCTCGGCAACCAGACGCCCCACCTGCACTGGCACGTGATTCCACGCTACATGGACGATGCCCACTTTCCCAATCCGGTCTGGTCTGCGCGCCTGCATGATGCCGCTCCGCATGCGGTGCCAGAGCTTGCGTTGCTGCGCCAGCGGCTCAGCGCACGTCTTGGTCCGCCACCGGCCTGACCTTGCCGGCTGCGAGCTTCGCGCGCTGTCGCGCTTCGTCAACATCCTTGCCGCCGGCCAGCGCCACGCCCATGCGGCGCCTGACAAATGACTCCGGCTTGCCGAACAGGCGCAGATCAGCGCTTGGCACGCGCAGCGCCTCGTCCACACCTTCAAATGCGATGCCTTTGGCCTCCAGACCGCCATAGATCACTGCACTGGCCCCGGGGCCGCGCATGTCAACGCTCACCGGCAGTCCCAGAATCGCGCGCGCATGGATTTCAAATTCGCTTTGTACCTGCGACACCATCGTCACCATGCCGGTATCGTGCGGGCGCGGACTGACCTCGGAAAACCAGACCTCGCCGCCCCTCACAAACAGCTCGACACCGAAAATGCCACGCCCGCCCAGATTGTCGGTGACCTTCTTCGCGATAGCGCGAGCCTGGGTCAGGGCTATCGCGCTCATCGGCTGCGGCTGCCAGCTTTCGACGTAATCGCCCTGCACTTGCAGGTGCCCGATGGGCTCGCAGAAGAATGTTTCAATCTCGCCTGTGTCGCCGACTGCGCGCACGGTGAGTTGCGTGATTTCATAATCAAAATGGATTACGCCCTCGACGATCACCTTGCCCAGCCCCACACGGCCGCCGGATTGCGCATAGTGCCATGCCGTTTCTACGTCCTGCGCCGCCTTGATCAGCGACTGCCCCTTGCCGGACGATGACATCACCGGCTTGACGATGCACGGATAGCCGATTTTTTCATCGATCGCCGCCCACAGCGCGTCCAGGCTGTCGGCAAAGGCATAGGGTGATGTGGGCAGGCCCAGCTCTTCCGCAGCCAGCCGGCGGATGCCCTCCCGGTTCATGGTAAGCTGCGCGGCACGTGCGGTAGGTATCACTTCGGCAAGACCGGCGCACTCGATTTCGACCAGTGCATCGGTCGCTATCGCCTCGATCTCCGGCACGATGAGGTGTGGGTTTTCTTTCTTTACCAGCTCGCGTAACGCTACGCCGTCGGCCATGTTGATGACATGTGTGTGGTGCGCCAGCTGATGCCCGGGCGCGTTGGCGTAACGGTCTACCGCGATCACCTCCACGCCCAGACGCTGCAAGGCGATGATAACCTCCTTGCCCAGCTCGCCCGCACCGAGCAACATCACGCGCGTGGCAGTAGCGCTCAGCGGTGTACCGATCTTCACAGCTGCTTATTTCGTCGAATAGCGCAGGCGCGTGCCGTGCAGCAGTGAGAGTGTTATCTCGTCGGCGCCCAGCTCCTTGGGGAAATAGGCGCCGGAGGTGCGCGCGCCGTTGATGCTGGCGCCTTCCAGTTTGCAGGTAGACATGTCCACGCCGCGCAGATCGGTCTGGCGGAAGTAGCTGTGGCTGAAATCAATGCCAGTGGCGTCGAGGCCGCGCAAATCCAGCCCCCGGAAGTCGCAATACGTGAGGTCACATTTTTCGCCATACGTCTTGCGTGAATTGAAGTCCGCAATCTTGCCTTCGCGCAACAACATGTACATGGGGTCTTTTTTGACTTCGGGTTTCTTGCTCATGTGTCCTCCTACCTGCGTAATATCAACCACACAATGGAGATAATGATGCTGACCACGATCGAACTGGTAATGGGAAAGTAAAAGTGCATGCCGAAGCGCTCGACCATGATGTCGCCCGGCAGCCTGCCAAAGCCCAGCCTGCTGAGCCAGGGCCAGAGCAGGCCCATCACGATCAACATTGCCCCCAGGGCAATCAGCCAGCGCAGCATGGCTCAGGTGAGTTTGCGCGCGCCAGCCGGGGTGCCGAGCAACAACACATCGGCCGGGCGCAACGCGAACAGCCCGTTCGTCACCACACCGGGGATGTTGTTGAGCTCGGCTTCGAGCCTGGCCGGCTCCATTATTTTCAACCCATGCACGTCGAGAATCACATTACCGTTGTCGGTTTTGAAGGCATCACGCAGCACCGGCTCGCCACCAAGCTTGACCATGGCGCGCGCCACGAAGCTGCGCGCCATGGGAATAACTTCGATCGGCAAGGGGAATGTGCCCAGCACATCAACCAGCTTGGACTCGTCTGCAATACAGACAAAGGTGCGGCTGGCGCCCGCCACTATCTTCTCGCGCGTGAGCGCACCGCCGCCACCCTTGATCAGGTGCAGGTGCCGGGTTGCTTCATCAGCGCCATCGACGTAAACCGACAGGTCGCCCGTTTCATTGAGGTCCAGCACCTGAATACCGTGCTTCTTCAGCCGCTCGGCTGTCGCCACAGAACTGGCTACCGCGCCTTTAATCTTGTGCTTGATGGCAGCAAGGGCGTCAATAAAGGCATTGGCCGTAGAGCCGGTGCCGACACCGATTATCTCGCCCGCCTGCACATATTCCAGGGCAGCCTTGGCCACTGCCTGCTTCATCTCATCCTGGGTCATGCCGAAAGTCCTTGTTTTCCTGTTCGCTAAGAATACCTGCTTATTGTCTCTAAAATAAAGGTTATGTTTTACGCCACCACCCGGTTTCTGCTAAGTTAGGCCATGCCTGAACGTTACGTCGAGAAAATCCTCAAGGCGCGTGTGTACGATGTGGCGAACGAAACGCCGCTTGACCTCGCGCCCACCTTGTCGCGTCGCCTCGGTAATCGCGTGCTTATCAAGCGCGAGGATCTGCAACCTGTGTTTTCCTTCAAGTTGCGCGGCGCCTATAACAAAATCGCACATCTGTCCCCGGAGGCACTACAGCACGGCGTCATCACCGCCTCGGCGGGTAATCACGCGCAGGGTGTAGCGCTCGCCGCCCAGAAGCTGGGCGTTCGCGCCCTGATCGTGATGCCCAAGACCACCCCGGAAATCAAGATCGGCTCGGTACGCGCCCTCGGGGCCGAAATCGTGCTGCACGGCAACAGCTACGACGACGCCTGCGAACACGCACTCAGCCTCGCCACGCAACACGGAATGACATTTGTGCACCCCTATGACGACCCCGAGGTCATCGCCGGGCAGGGTACTGTGGCGATGGAAATACTGCGCCAGCATAACGATGCCTTGCACGCGATCTTCGTACCAGTGGGAGGCGGTGGGTTGATTGCCGGCGTGGCGGCGTATGTAAAGCATCTGCGCCCGGAGATCAGGATCATCGGCGTCGAGCCGGATGATGCTGCCTGTTTATATGAGGCCCTGCATGCCCGCCAGCGTGTAGTGTTGAATCATGTCGGAATTTTTGTCGACGGTGCTGCGGTACGCCAGGTCGGCGCCGAGCCGTTCCGTATTGCGCAACAGTGCGTCGATGAGGTCATGTTGGTCAGCACCGATGAAGTCTGCGCTGCAATCAAGGATATCTTCGACGACACCCGCTCCATCGCCGAACCTGCCGGAGCATTGGCGGTTGCAGGCCTGAAAAAATATGTCGCGCGCGAAGGCTGCAAGGGTGAAACCCTGATCGCCATCGACAGTGGCGCCAACATGAACTTTGACCGCCTGCGGCATGTCGCCGAACGCGCAGAGCTCGGCGAGCAGCGCGAGGCGCTGCTCGCTGTCACCATTCCCGAAAGGCCCGGCAGCTTCCGCGAATTTTGTGACGCACTCGGACATCGCTCGATCACCGAATTCAACTACCGTTATCACGATCCGGCGGAGGCGCATGTGTTTGCCGGCGTACAGATGCATGACGGACCGGCAGAAAAACTCGCACTTCTCGAGCGTCTTCGCGCACGCAACTACCCAGTACTCGACCTCAGCGACAACGAGATGGCCAAGATTCATATCCGCTACATGGTTGGTGGTCACACCCATCTGCGGGTGGAGCATGAGGTCCTTTACCGCTTCGAGTTTCCGGAGCGCCCGGGTGCGCTGCTACACTTCCTCAACCGCATCGGGCAACGCTGGAACATCAGCCTGTTTCACTACCGCAACCACGGCGCCGCCTTCGGGCGCGTGCTGGTCGGCGTGCAGGTGCCGCCCATAGAGAGCGCGCCGTTCCAGGCCTTTCTGGATGAGGTGGGTTACCCCTGCAGCGAAGAAAGCGGCAATCCTGCGTATAAATTATTTTTGGGCTAGCGCAGGCAACACCTGCCTCTGGCTCGTACGGGCTAGTTCAGCCACATCACAATCAGGTTGTGGCCCAGGATATACAGCGCAGCAGCACCACAGCCGATGATCACCAGCAACAGAATCGCCGCATAAATTCCACGTATCATGCTTGCACCGCAGGCGATGTGGACGTCTCGAACGACAGCGGCTCCTGGCACACCGGGCAATACTTCCACAGCACGGGTTTTTCGGCAGGTCCGAGCTTGAGCTTGATGGCGTTGCGGCACACCGGGCAATGCCCCTCTACACGCTCGCTCACTTCTACCGCACGGTAGCGCTTGTAGGCCATGGCCGGGCCGGTGAGCAGAAACAGCGGTACCAGAATAAAGTGCGCCAGCGGTATCAGCACGCTCAGCAGGGCCAGCGCCCACCACAGCGCGAGCATCTGCGCCGCGCGCATTGCACGCTCCCGCGCACCGTATATACTGGCATGCAGTGTACCCGCGCACGTCTCGTCACCCTTGCCCCTGATCAGCAGTGGTTGTTGTTCAGTTTGCGGCATACGGGCTAGTGTATCATGAGTGTTCTGCGGTCACGACCTACCGACAATATTGCGAGGGAGGGGATCTGCCATGCTCAAGAGTTTGAAAATCCTGGCCTGGCTGACGGGTACCACGCTGCTGGTAATCGTTGTTGCCGCCATCGCCGTGCCATTGTTTGTGGATCCGGATGATTTCAAGCCGCAGATTACACAGCTGGTGCAGGAAAAAACCGGGCGCACACTGGATATTCAGGGCACCATCAAGCTCTCTGTGTTTCCCTGGCTTGGCGTAAAATTGGGTGCAACTGCGCTCAGCAATGCACCGGGCTTTGGCGCCGAGCCTTTTGTGCGCGCCGAGTCGGCGGAGTTGCGCGTGAAGCTGCTGCCACTGCTGAGCAGGGAAGTGCGCATGGGCACCGTCGTCCTGCATGGGTTCACGCTCAACCTGGCCAGGGACAAATCCGGCCGCCCCAACTGGGGCGACCTTGCCGCCGGCAGTGATACGTCTGACGACAAAAACCCCCTTGCCAGTCTCGCCGCGCTTGCCATTGGCGGCATGAATATCACCAATGCGACCATCTCGTATGATGACGCGCACGCTGGCACGCATTATCTGCTCAAAGACATTCAGTTGCGCACCGGTGAGCTGGCCGACAAGACACCCTTCGATCTGGCACTTGATTTTGTCCTCGCCAGCAAGCAGCCTGCCATGCGTCTGCGGTTTTCCGCCCAGGGCCAGGGCCGGTTCGATGCGACGCAGCGGCACTATGAGTTGCGGGATATCGTGCTTAAATCACTGCTATACAGCGCGGACGATGAGGCAACGCCCGCATTCACCCTGTCAGCGCGACTTAACGCGCAACTGCCCCAACAAACGCTCGCCTTGTCGGATATCAAGCTGGGCGGGCAGGGCATGAACGGCAGCGGCAACCTCAAGGGCTCGCGCATTCTCGACGCACCTGAGTTCAGCGGTAATCTCAAGCTCGCCGAGTTCAGCCCGCGGGCCATACTCAAACCCCTCGGTGTTGAACTGCCTGAAACTGCCGATGCCAACGTGCTCACCCGGGCGGCGCTTGAGTCCCGCGTGGACGCCACGGCAAAACGGTTGCGGCTCAGCAACCTGAAGCTGCAACTGGACGACAGCACCGCCACCGGCAGCCTGAGCATCAGCGATCTTTCCCGGCCGCGCCCGGTGATAGCGCTCTCGGTCAATCGCCTGGATCTTGACCGCTATCTACCCCCCGTACGCGAAGGCGCCGCCACGCCAGCCGCCTCGCCTGCGACGGCGGTGGCCGCAAGTGCCGGCGCACTGCCGATGGCGACTCTGCGCAAACTGGATCTCGACGCCAGCTTGCGCATCGCCAGCCTCAAGGTCAAAAACCTGCGTACCAGCGATGTCTTGATCAGCCTGGCGGCACACGCCGGGGATATCCGCCTCAACCCCCTGCGCGCAGTACTGTACCAGGGTAAATACGAGGGCAGTACGCGCCTTGACGTGCGGGGAAACATCCCCCTGCTCACCCTGAACGACTCATTGAGCAACATACAGGCCGGGCCGCTGCTCAAAGACCTGTCTGGCAAAGACCGTGTTACTGGTCTCGCCACGCTCAGCGCCAAACTCACCGCACAGGGGACGACCCCTGATGCACTGAAGCGCTCGCTCTCCGGCCAGGCAGCGTTTTCATTCACCGACGGCGCGGTGAAAGGCATCAACATTGCCCGGATGCTGCGCGAGGCACAAGCAACGCTCAAGGGCGGCAGCACACCTCAAGCCACAACCCCAGACCAGACAGAGTTCAGCGAGTTACGCGGCACAGTCACACTGGTCAACGGCATTGCCCATAACAACGACCTGTCGGCCAAGTCGCCGCTGCTGCGCGTAGGCGGCGAGGGCATGGCCGACCTGGTGAAAGAGTACATGGACTACCGCGTGAGCGTCACCGTGGTCGGCACCCTTCAAGGACAGGGTGGCCGGGAGCTGACTGACCTCAAGGGCGTCACCATCCCAATACAGGTGAAGGGCCCCTTTGCCAACCTGAGCTATCGCCCTGATCTGGGCGCAGCACTCAGCGGTCGCGCCAAGGCCAAGGTCGATGAAAAACTGGACGAACAGAAACAGAAGCTCGGTGACCAGTTGCAGGACAAGCTCAAAAATCTGTTTCGCTGATGTCGCAATCCACGACCTCCTCACCAGCCGGGGCACTACCAGCCGGGGCACTGGGCACGCACCTGCTGGCGTGGTTTGACCGCGCCGGGCGCAAGCATCTGCCCTGGCAGGCTCACCCCAGCCCCTATCGGGTCTGGGTGTCGGAAATCATGCTGCAACAGACGCAGGTCGGCATTGTCATCCCCTATTACCTGCGCTTCATGGAGCGGTTTCCGGATGTGCATGGGCTCGCCACCGCTGCGCTCGACGAAGTTTTGCACCTGTGGACAGGTCTCGGCTATTACGCCCGGGCACGCAACCTGCACCGGGCTGCATGCCTGATATGCGAACGCCATCGCGGCGAGCTGCCGCATGGCATCGATCTGCTGATGCAGTTGCCCGGTATCGGGCGCTCAACCGCAGGGGCGATCCTCGCACTTGCGCACAACGCACGCCATGCAATATTAGATGGTAATGTGCGTCGCGTACTGGCGCGCGTACATGCCATCGAAGGCTGGCCAGGCGCGCCCGCCGTTGAAAAAAAGCTGTGGGCGCTGGCGCAGGCACACCTGCCCACAGCGCGCCTGCGCGACTATACGCAGGCACTCATGGATCTCGGGGCTACGGTGTGTACGCGCTCGCGCCCCGCATGCTCCTGCTGCCCACTACGCCCGCATTGCATCGCGCACGCACAACTGCGCACGAGCGACTATCCGGCACCAAAGCCACGCGCCGCGCTGCCGGTGCGCAATACCACCCTGCTAATGCTGCGCAACCACACGGGGGCGGTATTGCTCGTGCAACGCCCGCCTGCGGGGGTATGGGGTGGCTTGTGGAGCCTGCCCGAGTGCACGCTGCGCGGCGGGCCTGGCATTCAACGTTGGTGCAGGCACACGCTTGGCCTGGTAGCCGGACGGGTCGAATGTTGGCCTGCACTGCGCCATACTTTCAGTCATTTTCACCTTGATATACTGCCGGCACTGGCTGAAATAGCAACGCACAGCCCCACTGTCACGGAACAGGTGCCCAGTGTTTGGTATAACATTAATCAACCCGATGCGCGCGGACTTGCCGCACCCGTAAAGCGCCTGCTACTGAAGCTGGCACAACAATCTCCTGCAAGGAATGCTCATGACACGAATGATCAGCTGCGTAAAACTGGGTCGCGAAGCCGAAGGCCTGAAGCTGCCACCGTACCCGGGTGAACTCGGCAAACGGATTTTCGAAAATGTTTCGGCGGAGGCATGGAAGATGTGGATCGGCCATCAGACCATGCTGATCAACGAAAACCGGCTGAGCATGGTAGACCCGAAGGCGCGTGAGTTTCTCGCCCAGGAAATGGAAAAATTCTTTTTTGGTGAGGGTTCGGCCAAACCGTCCGGCTACGTACCGCCGGCAACCACCTAGCTTCACAGGATAGCTCGCTCCGCACCGCCGCAACCAGTCATTGCCTGTACGAGGCCGTGCTGGTAAAATTCATTTGGGGTGAGGGCAATTCAAGGTTGTTGAGCCCTTGCGATTTGCTTACCGCTTGAGGTTACTCAATCATGCGCCAAGCCTGTCTGAACCTGCTGCAAAAACACATCCGGCGCGGTTGCCTTGAATTGGTGCTTGCCAATGGCCAGCACCACCACTTCGGCGTCGGCCAGCCGCACGCCAAGCTGCTGCTGTACCATGACAGCGCGCTTGAGCGCATCCTGCGCGACCCGGAACTGATGCTGGGTGAAACTTACATGCGCGGCGAATGGGATGCCGCAGACCACGACCTGATCGGCCTGCTTGAACTGCTGATGTTGAACTTCCCCGAGCAGCGGCCCGAGCAGCGCAGCCGCCTGTCCCATCGTTTTAAAAAACTCGTCGCGCGCGGCAATCGCATCGCACGCAGTTACCGTAATGTTGCGCACCACTATGACCTCGATGAGTGGCTGTTCCGCCGCTTTCTGGATGAAGACATGCAGTATTCCTGCGCCTACTTCTATGAACCCAACCTCTCACTCGAAGAGGCGCAGCGTGCCAAGTGTCGGCACATCATGAACAAGCTGCGCCTCCAGCCCGGCCAGCGTGTCCTTGATATCGGCTGCGGCTGGGGCGGCCTGGCGCTTTATCTTGCCGAACATGCGGGCGTAGAGGTCACCGGGCTTACCCTCGCGCGCGAGCAATTGCGCGTGGCAGAAGCGCGCGCCCGGGAGCGCGGCATGGAGAAGCAGGTCAGCTTCTGCCTGCAGGATTACCGCGAACATCATGGAAACTACGACCGTATCGTCAGCGTAGGCATGTTTGAGCATGTAGGCGTACGTCACTACCACGACTATTTCGATCAGGTGCGCCGCCTGCTCGCTGACGACGGCATCGCGCTGGTGCACACTATCGGGCGCCACGGCCCGCCGGGGGCAACCAACCCCTGGATCGAGAAATATATTTTCCCCGGCGGCTACAACCCAGCCCTGTCAGAGATGGTGGGTGCAATTGAACAGTCCGGGCTGGTGAGTTGTGATATCGAAGTACTGCAGCTGCATTATGCGATGACGCTGGCCGCGTGGAGCCAGCGCTTCCATGCGCACCGGGATCCGATCAAGCAACGCATGGGCGAACGCTTTTGCCGCATGTGGGGATTTTATCTGGCTTCGTGCGAAGCCGCGTTTCGTTGGCGGGATCTGGTTGTGTTCCAGGTGCAGCTAACGCATCGTCTGGGCGTGACACCGATTACACGTAATTATCTTTACCGTAACGGTAACCCTGTAACTGCGCTCGATACCTGTCCGGCACAGGAAGCCGGGAGAATACAGGAAGCAAATTAAAGCCCCGCTCAGGCGGCAAGCCGTACCCGGTTGCGGCCTTCTGCCTTGGCTTGATACAAAGCCTCGTCAGCCTTCTTGAAAAGCCGCTCATCGTCGTCGGTGTCTTCCAGGAATGCCACCCCTATACTCGCAGTAAAGCGGATGACAGCATTATTGTGCACACACTCCGTCCCTTCCAGCGCCACACGTATGCGCTCGGCCAGCAGTACTGCGCCACCCGGGCCGGTGTTGTTCAGGATGACGGCGAACTCCTCTCCGCCATAACGGAACAGGATGTCGCTGCCGCGGATACACGCAGTCAACTCATCCGCCACCGCACGGATCGCTCTGTCGCCAGCCGCGTGACCGTAATGGTCATTGATGCTCTTGAACCGGTCGATATCCAGCATGATCACCGACAGCGGTAAATCATGGCGTCGCGCAAGCTCTACTTCACGCTTGAGTGTCGCGCTCATCGTGCTGCGGTTGTTTATACCGGTAAGAGGGTCACAGAAGGCAGCCCTCAGCGCCTGGCTGTATAGCAGGGCGTTGCGTAGCGGGTAAACCAGGCCACACAGCAAGTCCTCGAGTACCTGGCTCTCGTTCTGGCTGAATTTCCGCTTGCGTGTAAACGTCACTTCACCCAGAAACTGATTATTGACCACCAGCTGATAGCTGCACGTATGACGCGCCACCTCACCCCGCGTGATATTAAAGCCCTGCTCCGGGTGCTGGTAGGAAATACTGTGGTAACTGATGCTGCTTTTTATTTCCCGGGCATAGATATCAACCAGCTCGTCTACTTCGAGCGTGGTTTGTAAGCGTGCGGATATCTGTAGCGCACGATCCAGTCCTTGCCGTCCGTCGTCGGCCTGTATCATGCCCGGCGTGGAGCGGGCACGTTGATGCCTGTCCGCCTGGCTGACATTCACCGAAGGGAAGTGTGACGCTTGTGACGTTGCCATGCTCGAAGCCTCAAAATAGTCTGTTCGCGATTATCTCTAGCTAGAACCATGCCAACTGTTTAAATAAACAAATCCATGATGATTCAAACAGCTATAGCTTGCCATGGCTGATGCCTGGCAATTCGCCATTAATCTGACGCCGGCATTGCCGGGCATTTGCCGCCCGGCAATCTCCCGGTGCCGGCATGCCTGCGCGACCTCGCGCCGCGCCTTAACCCTTTTTCAGATGTGGCTTAAGTCTCTGCGCCGAAAATCACCACTCACCCGTTCCGGTTTTTCTCAGAAAAAAATTGCTGGCCAGTGAGCGCATAAAATATTTCTCTTGGGCTCCCTTGATCACCGTTGATCAATCATGTTAGCTTGGACGCTCGTATACTTAATTTCCCGAGGGGTTGACACAAATGATAAAGAAAATTCTTATAATGGCAGGTGCCGCACTGTTTGTGCTCGGCCTTACCGCTTGCGGCAAAACCGAGCAGGCTGCCGAAGAGACCATGAACGAAGCCCCGGCGATGGAAGCCCCGGCGGAAGCGGCACCTGCCGAAGAAGCAGCACCCATGGAAGAAGCAGCACCTGCCGAAGAAGCGGCACCCTAAACACGGGTTCTTGACCATGGCTGGCAGCGGTGTTGCTGCCAGCCATTTACTGTTTCACATAGTCCTTACCAACCCTGTCCGTGCCTGTCCACCCCGCCTTGAAGCACTGCACCTACGCTTAAGCCGTGCCCGCTTCACGCCTGCACCCACCAAACACCCTCGCCGCACAGGTCGGTCGCACACTCAAGCGGCAGGGCCTCATGCTGGCCACGGCGGAATCATGCACCGGGGGATGGGTGGCACAAGCCATCACCGCCGTACCCGGCAGCTCGGTCTGGTTTGAGCGCGGCTTTATCACCTATACCAACATAGCCAAACACGAGATGCTGGATGTGCCCGCCGCCGTACTACGTGCGCACGGCGCGGTAAGTGAAGCTACGGTATGCCGTATGGCGGAAGGGGCCTTGCGCCACAGTCACGCCCAGATCAGTCTCGCCGTCAGCGGTATTGCCGGGCCGGGTGGCGCCACCCGTAGCAAGCCCGTCGGCACGGTATGTCTGGCCTGGGCTGGCGACGGGCGCGTTACGCGCTCGTGCAGCATGCGATTCAAAGGCGGCCGGGAGGCCGTGCGGCGACAAGCCGTATTCGCCGCATTGCAGGGTGTGCTCGATTTTCTGCGTGATGGAAAGTGAGTCCGCCGACACCCGTCGGTTGTTTTTCGCGCTCTGGCCAGATGCTGACACGCGCGCCACCCTGGTTGAGATACTGCATGGATCAGTACCGCATGAAGTGCGCGCCACCCGCAGCGAAAATATGCATATCACGCTGGCCTTCCTCGGTCATCTGGATGCAGCCGCTCAACACTGTGCCGAACAGGCAGCGGCGCGGTTACGCACGGCGCCATTCAATATCACCCTGAATCACCTCGGCTATTGGCCGCATCCGCGCATTTTGTGGCTGGGTACATCACATTGCCCCAACGCCCTGCTTGACCTGGTTGCTGGGCTGCATCAAACCTTGGCGCCATGCCGGCTGGCACTCGAAACCCGTCCGTATCAGCCACACCTCACCGTCGCGCGCAAAGTGCAAAAAATGGAAACATTGCCCACGCTACGAGGCTCTGTGAGCTGGCGCGTGCGAGATTTCGTGCTGGCCGAGTCGTTCTCTGATGATGCAGGCGCACACTACCGCGTGCTCGCGCGCTGGCCACTACAGCTTGCCACCCAGGGGGGCGGGGCGGCGCCGAAACTGGGTGGCACGATGGGTTATTTTTGAGCGCTGCTACTCAATCGGCACATCGAGGCTGTTGCCCCAGTCAGACCACGCCCCCGGGTAACCCTTGAGGTGCGTATATCCCAGCGACTTCAGCACAATATAGGTGTGCGACGAGCGGTGATGGGTCTGGCAATACACGATGACTTCCTTGTCCGCCTTGACCCCAAGCGCATCCAGCCTCAGCTGTAGCGCCTCGGCGGGTTTCAGCCGCCCGTTATTTTGCATGTCGAGCACCTCGGTCCAGTCCAGATTGACTGCGCCCGGGATGTGGCCGCTGCGCTGGGCACGCTTGTCTGTGCCGCGGTATTCACCCGCTGTGCGCGTGTCCAGCAGCTTGATGTGCGGGTCTTGCAGGTGCTCCAGAATATAGGCCCGGTCGGCCAGCGCCTGCTTGGTGGCAGCCACCTGATAGCTGCTTGTGGCCGGGCGCAGCGGCACACTGCTTACCGGATGCCGCCCGGCAATCCAGGCCCGCAGACCGCCATTCAGCAGGGAAAAGTGCGGGTGACCGATGACATCCAGCGTCCACAACAGGCGGCAGGCCTTGGCCCCGCCCTCATCGTCATAGGCCACCACATGCATATCGGGTGTCAGCCCGAGCGCAGAGAACACCCGGCTCAACTGGTCATCCTCCGGCAGCAGCCCCATCACCGGCGGCTGGGCCGCGACCAGTTGCGCATATTCCATGTGTACGGCGCCCGGAACGTGCTGATTGGCGTAAATCTCAGGCTTGCACAGGTCGACAATCAGAAGATTTTGCGCCCCGAGCTGCTCTGCCAGTTGTGCGGGCTCGACGACCAGGGGGAACTGCGGCTGCATTGTTAAGACTCCGTTAGTTCGTGGCGAAAGCTTACCCTAAGTCGCGAGGCAATAGCCACCTCCCTTGAGAACACGGCCCGCGATCCCCACGTATAATGCTTGGCTCACAGATTCAGCATGAAGGAAGCGCACCATGACGATAGCAGCACACAAGGAAACCCTGGGTTTTCAGGCCGAGGTAAAGCAACTGCTCGGCCTCATGATCCATTCGCTCTACAGCAATAAAGAAATATTTTTACGCGAGCTGATCTCCAATGGCTCCGACGCCATCGACAAGCTGCGCTTTGAGGCCCTCACCGACGACGCCCTGTACGAAGGCGACAGCGACCTCAACCTCCGCGTCCATTTTGACAAGGAACAGCGCACCGTCACCATCACCGACAACGGCATCGGCATGACCCGCGCCGAGGTGATAGACAGCATCGGCACCATCGCCAAATCCGGCACCCGTGCCTTCTTTGAGAAACTCACCGGCGACCAGGCCAGGGACGCCCACCTCATCGGTCAGTTTGGTGTCGGCTTTTATTCCGCCTTCATCGTTGCCGACAAGGTCACCCTCACCACCCGGCGCGCAGGCCTCACCGCCGAGCACGGCGTGCGTTGGGAATCGGGAGGGGAGGGTGACTACAGCATCGAGACCGTGGAAAAGGAAACCCGTGGCACCGAAGTTACGCTGCACCTCCGCGAAAATGAGGACGAATTTCTCGAAGGCTACCGCCTGCGCAGCATCATCCGCACCTATTCCGACCACATCAGCGTGCCCATCCTGCTGCCGTCCGAAGACAAGGAGAAAAACGAGGCCTACGAAACCGTCAATCGCGCCTCGGCGTTGTGGGCGCGCCCCAAGGCCGACATCAGCGACGACGAGTACACCGAGTTTTACAAACATGTGGCGCACGACTTCGAGCCACCGCTGGCGCACATCCACAGCCGCGTTGAGGGCAAGCAGGAATACACCCTGCTGCTTTACGTGCCGGCGCGGGCGCCGTTTGACCTCTGGGACCGCGACAGCCGTCACGGCGTAAAATTGTATGTGCGACGCGTGTTCATCATGGAAGACGCCAAGCAGCTCATGCCGAACTATCTGCGCTTCGTGCGCGGCGTCATCGACTCCAACGATCTGCCGCTCAACGTCTCGCGCGAAATCCTGCAAGGCAACAAGGTGGTTGAAACCATGCGCGCGGCAGCGGCCAAGAAAGTGCTCGGCCTGCTGGAAGACGTGGCCGAAAAAGACGCCGAGAAGTATGCTGGCTTCTGGAAAGAATTTGGGCGCGCACTGAAAGAAGGTGCGATAGAAGATCACGCTAACCGCGAGCGTATTGCGCGGCTGCTGCGCTTCGCCTCCACCCACAAAGACACCGACGTGCAGGACGTCACCCTCACAGACTATATCCTGCGCATGAAGCCGGGGCAGGAGAAAATCTACTACATCACCGCCGAGACCTTTGCCTCCGCCCAACACAGCCCGCACATCGAGCTGCTGCGCAAGGCGGGTGTCGAAGTGCTGCTGCTGCACGACCGGGTGGACGAGTGGCTGGTATCACACCTCACCGAGTTTGACGGCAAGCAATTGCATTCCGCCGCCAAGGGCGAGCTTGATCTGGGCAAGGTGGAGGGCGCGACCGACACTGAGCAGCAGAAAAAATCCGCCGACGAAAATCAGGGCCTGATTGAGCGCATCAAGACCGCGCTCGGCGACCGGGTGAAGGATGTGCGCGTGAGTGCGCGCCTCACCACTTCACCGGTCTGCCTCATAAGTGAGACTCACGACATGGGCGGGCACCTTGAGCGCATCCTCAAAGCCGCAGGGCAGGCCGTGCCGGACAGCAAGCCGATACTGGAGGTCAACATGGAGCACCCGCTCGTCACCCGCATTGGCACCGAGACCGACGACGAACGCTTCGGCGACTGGGCACACATTCTGTACGATCAGGCCCAACTCTCCGAAGGCGCCCAGCTGGAAGACCCGGTGGCTTTTGTACGACGCTTGAATCAGCGTCTGGTGGAGATGGGTGCATAAGCTTAGTTAGGCACTTTAGAGCGCGCGATGAAATTCTCCACTAGATATACAGCAAGCAAAGAGAAGCAAGAGCAGATTATTGAAGATGCTCCCCGCTCAATGCGCATTGGATATATAAAGGGAATATTGGGGAAGTTTGTCAGTGAAAGCAGCAGGTACTCCTCCGCGTCCACACCCCTAGATGCGTATGACGTTCACCTTGCGTTTACTGCGTTGATTAGAGATGAGGCGGATCCCTGGGATTACAGCCATGAAAGTGCTTGGGAAGGATTAACTACACACCTGAAAGACTGCAAGTGGTATGAGTTCTACGATTTCGTGGAAATGCTCGGGAAGCAGTTACTTGAAAAAGATGACTTAACTCCGTTCTCGGAATCCGATTATTTCAAGCAGCATCAGCATGCTCTAAATGCTCTGTTTCAGGAGGACTCTATTGGTTGGAGTCTTAACGAAAACTCGGAGCTTTATAGGAGTACACCTAAGGCGCTGGCTGATCGATCCAAGCGGGCGGAAGAACTTCTAACGGATCGGTTCGCCACGGCGCGCATACACTTTCAAAAGGCGACCTCCTACCTGTATAGGCATCCCGTTGACGAGGCAAATAGCATTAAGGAGATTGTGAGCGCTATCGAAAGCGTTGCGCGAGTCTTGCACCCGAACTGCTCTACACTGGGTGATGCTATTAAGGTGATGAGAAACGATCAGCGATACTCACGCCATCTGATTGAGGCGATAGAGAAGTTGTATGTTTTTTCAAATGCAACGCCGCTAGTCAGGCATGGCCATTCCGAAGGGGAACGGCCAAAATTGTCCGAGGCCGAACTTTCACTCCATGTGGGCATCGCGTTTATTAGGTATCTAATAGAAGCGGGCGGGAAAAGTGCCTAGCAATTCGTTTGCGCAAGCGTAGGGAATAATATCTCCTGGATTCCGCTGCGCTGAATCCAGGCTACTTGTTACAATCAGCCCGCAGACAGCGCGTTCTCTATCACGGCCCGGTCTGCATCCGCAAACTCCAGCGTCAGTGCCGCCTGCTGTGCCTGTGACGACATTTTCTTCCAGGTCTTTTGCACGATTTCTATGAGCTTTTGCTGGTCGTGTTTTTGCGCGAAGGCGGAAAAATAATGTTCGAGAAATACCAGGCAGGCAGTATCTTCCAGTAGCTGTGCTTCGGGGTCGGTTTTCAGGTTGGCTTTTTTCAGCAGGCTTTCGACGCGCGTGATGGTCACCTCGTCGTAACCCACCTCCAGCAGGATGTCGCGCGCGGTTCGGGCGTGAAAGCGGGCGAGCTCGGTGCGCCACTGGTGATAGCCGCGCCGGTCCATCGGGTAATTGCTGCGCGGCAGCGTCCAACGGCCGATGTGCTGGCTGCGCACCGCCAGTTGCAGGGCCTCCGAGGCCACAGGCGCAAGCCGCGCCAGTTGTGCGGTCATGCGCTCGGCGTAGAGCAGTTCCTTGGGGTAGTTCTCGCCCGCGACGGCTTCGCGGTTGGGGTCCGCACGGTTGAACGCGTCCATGCGTTCAATGGCCGTGCGGAAGCGCGCATCCTGCATCCTGCTACGCGCGCGTACTGACTAACACTTTTCTTGCTGGACGCTGTAAGGCCCGCTGCCGTAGGTCATGACGTACAGCATGCCGCCCATGATGGCGAGATTTTTCATGAAGGCATTGTACTCACCAGCGACCGCCCAGAACGGATGAAAAATCAGTGTTACCGGGATTAAAAACAGGAAGAGGGCGAGCGCCGCCCAGCGCGCCTGAAAGCCCACCAACAGCAGCAGGCCACCGCCCAGCTCGATGAGGATGGTCAGCCCGAGCAGTACCTCGGGCATAGGCAGGCCCTTGCTGGCCATAAAGCCCAGCGTGCCATCCCAGCCGTTGATCTTGCCATAGCCTGCGAGGATGAAAATCAGCGCCAGAAGAATGCGTCCGGCCAATGGGCCGTATTGTTTCAACATGTTGCATGTCATGGTGCGAGCTCCTTGTCTGGTATTGTTGGAACCTGTGCACGCATCGCGTGCGTTTGACAGCCCCGCCATAGTAGCAAATCCCCCATCTATTGCCATCCCTCGCCCTTGAAAATTGCCCCCCCCAGACCTACATCCCGGATGTACGGGCTTTTTTCACAACCCATCAAAGGAGGTAGCTTATGACCCTGGTACGCTATGAGCCGTGGAACATGTTGACCCGGCTGCAAAATGAAATGAACCGGCTGTTTGACGACCGCCTGCCGAGCAGCGAAGACAACGGCAACGTGGTTACCAGCGACTGGATACCGCGCGTGGACATCAAGGAAGAGGACAAACGTTTTGTCATTCTGGCCGACATCCCCGGCGTCGACCCCAAGGACATTGAAGTCACGATGGAAAACGGGCTGCTCTCCATCAAGGGTGAGCGGGCGAGCGAAAAGACCGATGAGGGCCAGGACTACAAGCGCGTCGAGCGCACCCGTGGCAGCTTTTACCGGCGCTTCAGCATGCCCGACACCGCAGACGCCGACAAGATCAGTGCCCACGGCAAGCACGGTGTGCTGGAGATCGTCATTCCAAAGCACGAGCGGGTACAGGCACGCAAGATCAGCGTAAAGGTGAATGACTGACCGCACAGGCAAGGGGTGGCGGTTCCCGCCCCCCTTGCCTTTGTGCCTGGAACTCATGTCGCCCCACGCACTCTAAACCTACAGAACCTCCCCCGCCCACAGGAACCCCCATGACCCGTCTGCACCGGCTCCCTCTGTTTGCCTTTTTTCTGAGCGCCTTGCTGCTCGCGGCTGGTACCGCCGCCGCTGCATTACCTCCTGCCGACTCGCAGAATCAGCCGCTCCCCACACTGGCACCCATGCTGGAGCAGGTGACACCTGCCGTGGTCAATATTGCCACGCGCGGCAAGGTGGCGATACAGAACAACCCGCTGCTCAACGATCCTTTTTTTCGGCGCTTTTTTGGCATTCCCGACCAGCCGCGCGAGCGTGACTCGCAAAGCCTGGGCTCCGGCGTGATCGTAGACGCCAAGCGTGGTTACATCCTCACCAACCATCACGTGATCGCCAACGCCGACGAGATCACTGTCACGCTGCGCGACCGGCGCAGCCTGCAGGCCAAGGTGATCGGCACGGATCCCGAGGCCGACGTGGCGGTAATCCAGATTCAGGCCGACCGGCTGACGGCGCTGCCGCTGGCCGATTCCAGCAAGTTGCGTGTGGGTGATTTTGTAGTAGCGATAGGCAACCCCTTCGGTCTCGGCCAGACGGTTACCTCCGGCATCGTGAGCGCGCTGGGCCGCACCGGGCTCGGCATCGAGGGCTATGAGGACTTCATTCAAACCGACGCCTCGATCAACCCCGGCAACTCCGGCGGCGCGCTGGTGAATCTGCGCGGCGAGCTGGTCGGGCTCAATACTGCGATCCTGGCCCCCGGCGGGGGCAATATCGGCATCGGCTTCGCCATTCCCACCAATATGTCGAGCAACATCATGGCGCAGCTGATTGAGTTCGGCAAAGTGCGCCGCGGCCGCCTCGGGATACAGGTGCAAGACCTTACCCCGGAACTGGCACAGGCGTTTAATCTCGCGCCGGGCGCCGCATTGCAAGGCGCCGTGGTGTCGCAAGTGACGCCGGGCTCGGCGGCAGACAAGGCGGGCGTCAAGGCGGGCGATATCATCACCACCGTCAATGGCCAGCCGGCGCGCGATGGCGGCATGTTGCGCAATGCCATCGGTCTGCTGCGCGTCGGTGAAAAGGTTCAGCTGGATGTTCTGCGTGAAGGAAAAACACGCCGTATCGAGGTGGTGGTGAAGGAAGACTCGCAGCAAGCGCGTGTCGGCGCCCCGCACGAAGACGCGCGGCTGGCTGGTGTCGTGTTCGGGGCCGTGGATGAAAACTCGCCGATGTTTGGCAAGCTCGACGGCATTCCTGTAGTGGATGTAGACCCCAGTAGCCGCGCAGCACAAGCCGGGCTACGCCCGGGCGACATGGTGCTTTCGATTAACCGCAAGCCTGTGCGCACACCTGACGATCTGGTCAGCGTCACGCAAAAAAATCCCGGTCCGCTGCTATTCAACGTGCGCCGCGACGGCGCGGCGCTGTTTATCGTAATCCGCTAGGTCAGGCTGCAAATCTGCCTGACAATCCCTGTGTCACGAAGGACTTAGAACACCGTGACTTACTGATTCGTTGGACGCTATTTCTTGGCGCTGCGCGCCTCCAGCATGTGCGGCATGCGCGCGGCGTACTGAGCGGCGGCCTCAGCACTGTGGTAGTACACGCGCGCCTTGCGCATGTCCCCCGTCTTTTTCGCCGCCGCGCCCTTGGCTTGCAGTTCCTCGGCAAAGGCGATCATGTCCTGGATGAGCTGCTCATCCCGGGGCCGGTATTTAAATAACCCCTCGCCCTGGTGTTCCTCCATCTCACCCTTTGCCCACTCGATTAAACCACTCACCGACGCCGCCATTTCCTGTTCCGGGTTTTGCGCCTGGTAGCTGAGCGCCGGGCCTTCTTCCCCGGCGTTGACCGCACCTGTAAATGCCAAACCGATAACGCCCATAATAATGAGTGCGAGTGTGTTTCGCTTCACATTTGCTCCTTTTGTCATAGGCGTCCCCATTCTTTCAAAAAACACGGGGCGCGCAAAGCGCCCCGTATAAGCCAGCGAGAGTAATCGCCAAAACTCGTAACCTGTGTCCCGAAGCTGAATCCGCCGTTGTCTCTGCCGCCCTAGCGCCCGGCAAAGGCGTCAATATCGCCCGGCTTGCGCAGCATCTTGTCCACATCGCCCTGGTGCTGTTCCTCTTTGTAAATCATGTCGCGGGCATATTCCTCCAGCCACACCGAACGGTCCTTCACCAGGTTCAATAGCTCGTGGTATGCCTTGAGAGCCTCGCGTTCATGCTCCAGCGATTCGCGCAGGATGTCGCCGATGTCGTGTTTGTGGGTTTCCAGCAGCGGGCCAAGGGCCAGCGAGGGATGCGCCCCGAGCTGGGTGATCATCTCGCCCGCCTGCTGGGCATGAGACAAACTTTCGTTCGCCTGCTCGCGCAGCCAACTGACGATGGGAATACGGTTGTAGCCATACACCATCAGCGCATAGTGCGTGTAGCGCACCACGCCGGCCAGCTCCAGTTCGAGGATGCGATTCAAAACTTCCGCCGCCGCCTTCTTGTCGAGTTCCATAATGTGCTCCTTCTCTTGCGTGTTAGTCGTATGCAGCCGCCGGGGATGTTGAAACGGCCATCCCCGGCGGCGCTGTTCAGACTTATCTTACATCCTCAAAACGCGTACTGGATGCCGGCCTGAATCAGGCGCGGGCTGCCGGGCAGGATGCCGCGCGTGCGGTCCACGATGTAGGTTTTGTCGGCCAGGTTTTTCACCGTCAGGAACAGCGTGGTGCGCTCGGGCTTGAAGTGGTAGTTCAGCGTGGCGTTCCAGATGGTGTAATCGTTAATCAGCCCCTTCTGCCCGTCGGTGGTCGGCGCAACCGTGCTGGCGAAGTCGCTGAACTGCTCGCCCACGTATACCCCCTCGATCTGCATGTCCAATCCGCCCATGGCATAGCCGAGCGCCGCCGTCAGCAGGTGCTTGGGCGCGTACGGCAGACGGTTGCCGGCCGCGCTGCCGGAGACGAGTGCGCCGCTGACCACTTGCGTGAAGGGGGTGGTCTGCTCCGCCGTGGGCAGCCAGGTGTAGGCTCCGCGCAGATACATACCGGCGGGCAGGCCCGTTCTGCCGGAGAGTTCGAGCCCCTGATACAGAGTCTCGCCCTGGGCGAGCGGCGTGCTGCCGCCGGCGATGGAGCCGACCGCGATCTGACGCGAGAAGTCGTTGCGGAACAGCGTCGCCTGCAGGTTCGTCCCGGCCATCGGTTCGGCGCGCAGCCCGAGCTCCCAGTTGACGGACAGTTCGGGCCCGACGTCGGTGCTGGTACCGGTCCCGCCGATGATGTCCTCGGTGCGCGGCGGGGCGAAGCCGCGGTGCACGCCGGCGAACACGGTCAGCGCCTTGCCGGGGCTGTAAGTGCCGCCGAGGCTGGGAATCCATTGGCCGAGCGTGTCGCTGCCGGTGCCGCTGGTGAGATTATTGGTGCGCGAGCTGTCGATATATTCAAAGCGCAGTCCGGGCGTCAGCGTCCAGTCGCCGAGCAGGAAGCGGTTCTGCGCGAACACCGCGTAGGCATCGGTCTCGCGCAGGTTATTCTCCGCTATGGTTCCGCTACGGGCGGTGGGCGATGTGCCGTTCATCTGGATGCGTTCCTGCGTCTCATAGTGGGCGCGCACACCCAGGTCCGCCTCGCTGCTCACGCCGAACAGGTTGTGGCTGACGCGCAGGCGCGGTTCGATGCCCCAGGTGTAGTACTCGCGCAGCCGGCCCTGAATTGAGTTGCAGGTGTCGGGATCAACCGCCGTGCCGGCGAGCCGGGCAGCGTTAAAGCCGCACTGATTGTCCGTGGTGGTGCTGGCCTGCCGCCACCAGTCGCGTAGAAAAATGGAGCCATAGAGATTGGTGGTCAGCACCACATTGTCATTGAAGACCAGCTCATGGGTGGCCGATGCGCCGTAGCGGTCGGTGTACATGAAGTCATTCTTGAACGGGTTGTAGCGAGCGCCGAAGTTGTTGAACTCCGCTTGCGTAAGGCCCGAGTAGGTGACGTTGGAGTCTTCGCTGTAGTAGTTGGCGCGCAGCGTCAACGCCTGTTGCGCGCCCAGGCCCAGCACGGCCTTGAAATTGGCGTCATTGAGTTCGGAATGGATGTTGTCGCGCGCGCCGTCGCCCTGTTTGCGGATGTAATCGAACAACAGGCCGTTGCCGCCCCAGGTGCCGCCATAGTTAAGGTGGCCATTGAGATAATCGCGATTGCCGCCGCTCAAGGTGATGGAACCACCCGGCGTGGCGGGAGGCAGGGGGGTGATGTAGTTGATGACGCCGCCGATGGTCTGCGGCCCGTAGAGAATCTGGCCCGCGCCCTTCAGCACCTCGATGCGCTCGTAGCGGTCAATGGGCGGATGGTAGTAGCTGGCGTTGTCACCATAGGGAGCGTAGGAGAGCGGGACGCCATCCTCCAGCAGCGTGATTTTGGTCGAGCGCGTCGGATTGAGTCCGCGGATACCGATGTTGGGGCGCAGGCCGAAACCCTCCTCGTCGCGCACGTTGATGCCCGGCAGCTTGCGCAGCGCTTCGCTGGTGGTGAACACGCGGCTTGTTTCCAGCGTCTGCTTGTCCAGGATCTCGCCGGAACCGGGAATGCCCTCCAGCGCCTCCGGCGTGCCGATGACCTGCACCGTGGGCGCCTTGACGGAACCGTCCTCCTCCTCTTGTTGTGCGAACGCTGCCGCCCCGGGCCAGGCCAGGGCCATCAAAACCGCGATATTGATTTGTTTTCTTGAAAACACATTTTTTCTCCTCTTCATCCGGTTACACTTTTACGTTTAACAATGGCCGCCAGAGGCCACGCCCAAGCTTCGGGTATGGATATTAAACTTAATGAGAATGATTTGCAATAGCATTTATGCTTTATGTCTGACTTATGGAAAAGCGGGCGAAACGGAGGCACACAGGGCTTGCAATTTAAATATCAATGATTATCATTTGCATTAAGATAGGTTTGTTTTGCACACGAGGGAACCATCCGTGCGTTACAGCGTTGATGCCTGGCTGGAAAACGGCGCGCCTCGCCTGCGGCTGGTGGACGAACGGGGGGCGGTGCGCCTGGATTGGGTTTGCCGGAAGGATGCCGGGCGTGACTGCGCGGCGCGCACCGAGCTCCAGCGCCTGTTCAAGGACTTGTTTCTCCTTGCCGGCACGGCGCGGATGTGCGGGATCGGTACCGTTGGGCAGGCGCTGGCCGATGCCTGCCTGACGTGCGGCGAATGCGCGCCGGAGCCCACGCGCGGCGCGGGCGCACAATCCCGCTAAGGCATCTCTCTGATCAAGTCCGCTCGAAGGAATCGAGCTTAACGCTGAAGCCGGTAAGCGACGGGAATGGTAAGCATTGCCTGTTGCCAGGAGGGATTCTGTTCCAGTTCCAGCGGCGTGGAGGCGCGCAGCACTTTCAGGGCATCCTGATCGAGCGCCTCATGCCCGGAGCTTTGCTGGATTTCCGCATGCAGCAGGCGGCCGTCTGCGCCGATGATGGCCTTGATTAGCACCTGCCCTTCCCAGCCGTTGCGCCGGGCAAGGTAGGGGTAGCGTTTCAACGCCTCCATCCGGCGCCACAACAGATCAGCCAGCCAGCCGGTGTCAACAACGGCGGACGGGGGGGACGCCTCCGGTTCACTCGGCTGTGCCTGTGCTATGACGGGGACGGGGGCGGCGGACACCGCTGCCTGTTGCTGAACCGGGGCAACGGCCTCGGTCACGGCGGGTGCCTCAGGGACGGCCTGCCGGGCCACAACCGGATCGGGCGTAACAACACGGCTTGGGCGCGGAACGGGAGGCGGCGCAGGCGGTTGCGCCTGCGCCACGAGCGGCTCGGCTGGCTTTACCTGCGCTACGGGTGTCTGCGCGGGAGCGGCTGACAGGAACGCCACATCCCAGCGAAACGACTCCGGCAGCGAGGGTTTTTCAGCCCCCATGATGGCGAACAGGATCAGGCCGCCGAGCGCGCCATGCAGCACCAGTGACGTACTCCAGCCATCCAGGCGCCCGGGGCGATAGCCCTCGAACACGACCGCGCTCATGAGCGCTCCACTTCCAGGCTGACCTGCGTAAAGCCGGCGTCTTTAACGGTATCCACCAGCGTCACAAAACGCTCCAGCAGGGTGGCACGATCCGCGCGCACGATAATCGGCGTTTCCCTGGCATAGCTTCCCAGCGCGACGTCCAAGGCATCCATCGCCACCGCCTGCTGATTCACGTACACGCCGCCGTCGGACTGGAGCGTGATCACCACCGGCTTTTCCAGCGCTGCCGTAGCGTGTCTGGCCTTGGCCAGTTCCACGGGAATCTGGCCCGTGGAAATAAAGGTGGCGGTGGTAAGCACGATGACCAGCAGCACCAGCATCACGTCCACCAGCGGGATGACGTTGATCTGATCCAGGTCATGATCCATGCAGCACCCCGGCCTGGTAGCGGGTGACCAGCTCCTTCACGCGCCGCCGCAGCATGTTATTCATCGCCACGCAGGGAATGGCGACCAGCAGGCCCACGGCCGTGGCCTTGAGCGCCAGGCTCAAACCCACCATGATGGAGCGCACGTCCATGTTGCCCTCCGTGCCCATGGTGTGAAAAGTGAGCATGATGCCGAACACCGTGCCGAGCAGGCCGATGTAGGGGGCGTTGGCCGCCACGGTGCCGATCACGGTCAGCCGCCGGGTCAACTCGGTTTCGAGCGCCTGGGCGCTGGGAAACGCCGCCACATCAATGCGCCGGTACAGGGACAGCCGCTCCACGGTAATGGCGACCGCCCACATGCTGAGCAGCACCAGCGTACCGATGACGCCGTAGTCAATCAAACTGGCAAGCAGGGTCATCATTCAGCACTCATGAAATTCTGTGGTTCTAAATGATAATTGTAATCATTATCAATCTTGGGGTCAATACGGCTGTCAAGGCGCCCCCTATGAGGCAGGTGGCTCATTTTAAGGGCCGGAGCAACCAGTCCGGTGGTCAGTGGCGAGGGGCCGCTAGAGCGGCTTAACAACGGCGAGGATGACGATAGCAAGCAGCAGCAGCACCGGGGCTTCGTTGACCCAGCGATAAAACATGTGGCTTTTGCGCTTGCGCTCAAATTGAAGGTCGCGCATCAGCTTGTAGCAGTAAATGTGATAAGCAATGAGCAGCAGCACCAAAAATAATTTGGCGTGCAGCCAACCTTGGTTGGAATAAAGCGCCCAGGCATAATCCCACAGCATCCATAGTCCGAACAGGGTGGTCAGGATGGCCCACGGCGTGATGAAGAAAAACAGCTTGTGCTCCATGACCTTGAAGCGCTCGTTGCCGGCGGCGTCCTCGCACTGCGCGTGATAGACAAACAGGCGCGGGAGATAGAACAGGCCTGCAAACCAGCTCACCATGAAGATGACGTGAAAGGCCTTGACCCAGAGCATGATAGACGCGCTTGCGCGAACACCCCGATCAGGTGCGTGCGCCCCCAGGAAGCAGCCCCAGCAATGTGGTGCGCAACTGCGTGATGTCGGCCTCGCCTACGCGCTGGTAAACAATGCGTCCGTCGGCCGCCACCAGAAACGTGGTCGGGGTGAGAATGACGTTGCCGAAGGCGCGCCCCACGCTGCCGTCGGCGTCATGGCCGATAATATAGGGTAGCTGGCGCAAGCGCACCAGGGTGCGGATATCCTCGGGGACGTCGTAGTACATGGCCACACCCACCATCTGCAGACCCCGTGGCGCCAGCTCGTGGTACAACTCCACCAGATGCGGCATCTCTTTTACGCAACTCGGGCAAGTGGTAGCCCAGAAGGTCACCAGCATAGGCTGGCCGCGCATGGCCGCAAACCGCAGAGTCTGCCCATCGAGCGAGGTCAGCGCCACATCTGGCACCTGTGCCAGACCGACCGGACGCGACCAGATCCAGGCACCGGTGAGCAACAGCGCCACCACTACCAGCAGGGTCACTCCGTCGCGCAGCTTCAGGGGGCGAATCATATGTCGAGGTTAGAGGCTGCGAGCGCGTTCTTCTCGATAAAATCGCGGCGGGGTTCTACCTGGTCGCCCATCAGCAGGGTGAATACCTCATCGGCGGCTACGGCGTCTTCGATCTGTACCCGTAGCAGGCGGCGGGTCGTTGGATCCATGGTGGTATCCCACAGCTGCTCGGGATTCATCTCACCCAAACCCTTGTAGCGCTGGATATGCAGCCCACGGCGCGACTCCTCCAGCAACCAGTCTATGGCTTGCTTGAAGCTGCGCACGTCGCAACGTTGCTCGCCACGCTGTACATAGGCCCCGTCTGCCAACAGGCCATTGAGGCGTTGACCGAGCGCGGCCAGCTGACGGTAGTCCTCGCTGCCGAAGAAGTCGGCGCCCAGCTCGTAGTCGTTGCGCAGGTTGTGCTGGGTGGCGCTGATGCGGCCTCGGCAGGCGCCGGTTTCGACATCGGTATGCAGACTGACCTGGTAGCGCATAGCCGTCTCGTCGCTGTTCAGGCGCCGCTCCAGCTCAGCGAACCAGGCCTGGGTGCGGTCTTCGTCACGCAGAACCGGTACACCGTCCAGCAGTGGCATGTAGATAATTTTTTCCAGTAGCGGCGCGCTGTAGCGGCGTGTCAGGCGACGGATGATGGCCATCACCATCAGATACCCCTGCGCCAGCTCGGTCAGGGGCACATCGCGGATGACGGCCGCGTTGGCCCCGGTGTGCAGCGCGGCATCCTGCAGCGCCGTCTGCGCAAGGTCAGCGCTCAATTCGGCGTCGTCCTTAACGTAGCGCTCCTGCTTGCCGCGCTTGACCTTGTATAGCGGGGGCTGGGCGATATAGATATGGCCGCGCTCGACCAGCTCCGGCATCTGCCGGAAAAAGAATGTCAGCAGCAGGGTCCGGATATGCGAGCCGTCTACATCAGCGTCGGTCATGATGATGATGCGGTGGTAACGCAGCTTGTCCGGCACATACTCTTCGCGCCCAATGCCACAGCCGAGCGCAGTGATCAGGGTACCAATCTCGGCCGATGACAGCATCTTGTCAAAGCGTGCCTTTTCGACGTTGAGTATCTTGCCCTTGAGCGGTAGCACGGCCTGATTTTTACGGTCACGCCCCTGTTTGGCAGAGCCGCCTGCCGAGTCGCCCTCTACCAGAAACAGCTCCGACTGGGCCGGGTCGCGTTCCTGGCAATCCGCCAGCTTGCCGGGCAGCCCGGCGAGGTCGAGGGCGCTCGAGCGACGGGTCATTTCCCGCGCCTTGCGCGCCGCCTCGCGGGCGCGGGCGGCGTCGATGATCTTGGCGGTGATAGCGCGGGCCTCGGCCGGGTTTTCCAGCAGAAAGGCCGCCAGCGCCTCGTTGGCGGCGGACTCCACCACGGCCTTGACCTCAGATGAGACCAGCTTTTCCTTGGTCTGGGAGGAAAACTTCGGATCCGGCACCTTGACCGACAACACGGCGGTCAAGCCCTCGCGGGTGTCATCGCCAGTGGTGGTAATCTTGGCCTGTTTGGCGCTGCCTTCGCGCTCGATGTACTGGTTGAGGGTGCGGGTAAGCGCGCCGCGCAGGCCGGCGAGGTGGGTACCTCCGTCGCGCTGCGGTATGTTGTTGGTGAAGCAGAAGATGTTTTCCTGATAGGAGTCGTTCCACTGCAGCGCGGCCTCCACGCCGATGCCGTCGCGCTGGACGTCGACATAGAACACCTTGCCGTGCAGCGGTGTCTTGTTACGGTTCAGGTGTTCGACAAAGGCCTGGATACCGCCCTGGTACTCAAACACGTCGGACTTGCCGCTGCGCTCGTCTTCCAGCCGAATACACACCCCGGAGTTCAGGAACGACAGCTCCCGCAGCCGCTGGGCCAGCACGTCGTAATGGAACTCAGTCTGGGTAAAAATCGTGGGGCTGGGTTTAAAGTATACCTCGGTGCCGGTCTGGCTCGTCTCACCGATGACCAGCAGCGGGGCTTGGGGTACACCCAGGTGATATTCCTGAAAATGCAGCCTGCCGTCGCGGCGGATGGTGAGGCGCAGCAGCTCCGAAAGCGCATTTACTACGGAAATCCCGACGCCGTGCAGGCCACCGGAAACCTTGTAGGAGTTATCATCAAATTTGCCGCCCGCATGCAGGACGGTCATCACAACCTCGGCGGCTGAGCGCCCTTCCTCGGGGTGGAGATCAACCGGAATACCGCGGCCATTGTCTGTGACCGTGATGCTGTTGTCGCTGTGGATAACTACGCCTATGGTGTCACAGTGGCCGGCCAAGGCCTCATCGATGGCGTTATCGACCACTTCGAAGACCATGTGGTGCAACCCTGTGCCGTCGTCGGTGTCGCCAATGTACATCCCGGGGCGTTTGCGCACCGCATCCAGCCCCTTCAGGACCTTGATGTTGGCAGAATCGTATGTCGGGTTGGCGCTCATGCGGATGCCGTATTATAGCAGGGTTTGGATCCCGCTGTGTTTCACGTGGAACAGCGGTTACAGGCGCATGGGCATGATGACATACTTGCTGTGTTCATCGCCTACGGCCTGAATAAGACAACTGCTGTTCGCGTCGCTGAGGGTCATTTGCACGCGCTCTCCCGGTGTGGCGCCTATGGCATCCAGCAGGTAGGTGATATTGAATCCTATCCGCAGCTCCGGCCCCTCGTACTCAACAGCGACCTCCTCATCTGCCTCTTCCTGTTCCGGGTTGTGCGTATGCATCCTGATCACACCCGCCTCCAGCTGCAACGCCACGCTCCTCAGTTTCTCATTTGAGATAACGGCGGTGCGTACCAGCCCCTGCCGCAAGAGTTCCCGGTCTGCAGTCACGACTTTATCGCCTCCGCGCGGTAGCACCCGCTGGTAATCCGGGAACCGTCCGTCGATTTGCTTGGTTGTTAGTGTGATGCCGTCAGCAGAAAACTGGATGTGGTTCGTGCTCACCGTTACTCCCACCGGCTGCTCCGACCCCTCCAGTATACGGGCGAGCTCAAGCACAGCCTTACGCGGCACGATCACCTGCTGTGGCTCGCTCGCGCTCCCTCCCGGCAACGCCATGCTACACATGGCCAAGCGGTGCCCATCTGTCGCAACCGCGTGGAGTTGCGTGTCGGTGATCTCCAACAACAAGCCATTCAGGTAATAACGCACGTCCTGCTGCGCCATGGCAAACTGGGTACGATCCAGCAGCCGTTTCAGTTCTGCTTGGGTCATCCGCAGGCTGGTCTTCGCGGTTTGTGTGCCTACCTGTGGAAAATCTGCCGCTGGCAGGGTAACCAGGCTAAACCGGCTCTTGCCGGCGCGCAGGGTTGCCTTGCCTTTTTCCTCTGTGAGCTCGATGATTGACTGCTCTGGCAGTGTTCGCACGATATCCAGCAGCTTCCGCGCGGGCAGCGTTATAGCCCCATCCTGCCCACCGTCGTGTCCTGTGGAGACCTTGGCCTCTATCTCAAGATCGGTTCCCGTGAGGGTAATCTTCCCCTGCTCCAAGGACAACAAGACATTTGCCAGGATGGGGAGCGTATGCTTGCGTTCGATGACACCGGTAACCAGCTGTAACGGCTTTAGTAAGGCTTCTCGCTGTATGCTAAGTTTCATTAAAGTCTTCCTTAATTTACTCTTGAGGTTGTTATAGGGCGCCCCGCACACGGGATAACAAAAAAAATTACATTAAATCATAGTATTACGTTATAATCCCACAAGCCATCCCTGTGGATAACTCATGCTGGGACAGGGGTAGAAAATGCCTGCCGTGTCTCCAGGAAATGTACCCACAGGATATCCTCAGGTTGTAAGCGTCCGTACCAATATAGAGTGGTCTTCGCTGAAGCGGGCGTCAGACTCACGCAAAGAGGCGACCTTGCGCGAGGCATGCAGCACTGTTGTGTGGTCGCGGCCACCAAAGGCACGGCCGATTTCCGGCAGGCTGTGGTTGGTAAGCTCTTTAGACAGTGCCATGGCCATCTGCCGGGGCCGCGCCATGGTGCGCGTGCGTTGCGGAGAAAGCAGGTCGGCAACGCGGATTTTGTAATATTCAGCGACCGTCTTCTGGATGTTTTCAATGGTGACCTGTTTGTCCTGGATGGCAAGCAGGTCACGCAAGGCATCTTTGGCAAAGTCCAGCGTAATGGGCTGGCCGGTGAAGTTCGAGTTGGCAACTACGCGTCGCAGCGCACCCTCTAGCTCGCGAATGTTGGAACGGAAGCGTTTGGCGATAAAAAAAGCGACCTCGTGTGGCAAGCTGACCTCGGATAGCGCGGCCTTGCTCATCAGGATGGCAACACGTGTCTCAAGCTCCGCAGGCTCGATTATGACAGACAGGCCCCAGCCCACACGCGAGACCAGCCGCTCCTCGAGCCCGCGTACCTCTTTGGGGTAGCGGTCACAGGTCAGAACAACCTGGCGCTGACCCTCAAGCAGTGCGTTAAAGGTGTGAAAAAACTCTTCCTGTGAACGCTCCTTGCCGGCAAAGAACTGAATGTCATCGATAAGCAGCGCATCCACAGAACGGTAAAAGCGTTTAAAGTCGGCCATGGTGTTGTGTTGCAATGCCTTGACCATGTCCGCGACGAACCGCTCTGAGTGAAGATAAACCACACGCGCCTCAGGCCGGGCCAGCTTGATGTGATTGCCGATGCCGTGGAGCAGGTGGGTCTTGCCCAGCCCCACACCACCGTAAATGAACAGGGGGTTATAGGCGCTGCCGGGGCGCTCTCCGACCTGGCAGGCAGCGGCATGCGCGAGCTGGTTTGATTTGCCGGCGATAAAGTTGCTGAAGGTGTAGTCGGCGTTAAGGGTGTTTTGATACGCCGTGTCCCCGGGGTGGGCCCGGCGGGTGCTGGCGGCCGATGCAGGCGCAGTGGCTGGTGGAGGGCTGTGCCGCTCGCCTACCTCGAGCGTTACCTGGGGAGAGAGGCCGCTTTTGAGGTCGCTAATAATTTCGATGATGCGTGTAAGGTAGCGATCGTAGACCCAATCCAGCACAAAGCGGTTGGGCGCAAGCAGCCGTATGCTGCTGCCATCCTCGATAGCATGCAGCGGGCGTATCCAGTTATTGAATTCTTGCGCGGACAGCCCCGCCTCGAGGTGCCCGAGGCACTTCTCCCAGAGTCCCACGGTTTACAGTCCTGCTTGTATGAATGTCTTCGACGTTATCGCTGGAGTGTATACCTGCCAAGGGGTGTTCGCCATAGTTGGTGTTGGGCGTCGGCCAGAAACAAACACTGATTGACGGGCAGAGACAGACTTGGCATACTTCGCGTTTAATTTTAGCGGCATAACGCGAGCCCTCATGAAACGTACTTATCAGCCAAGCAAACTGAAGCGCGCCCGTGTTCACGGCTTTCGTGCCCGCATGAGCACCAAGGGCGGTCGCAAAATTCTGAACGCGCGCCGCGCCAAGGGCCGTGCGCGGCTGAGCGCCTGACGCGCGGCATTGACCCCGGGCGTATTCCGCTACACCAGAAATCTCAGGCTTGTTTCAGCGGCAGACTTCCGGCGGGTTTTTGATCACCCGCAAAAAAAGGCGGGAGACAGGTATTTCACGCTGCTGGCCCAGCAAAACAACACCGGCAACGCGCGTCTCGGCCTCGCTGTTTCAAGCAAAACCATACGCACTGCTGCGGCGCGCAACCGCATAAAGAGGATCGTGCGAGAGACATTCCGCCTCCGCAGGCAGCACCTGGATGCGCTGGATTTTGTGGTCATTCCGCGCCAGGGCGCTGTCCTGAAGAATAAACGCGAGCTGCACGCTATCCTTGACAAGGCCTGGTCCAGTTTTATCCAATGCAACAAATCCTGATCTTTCTGCTCCGCATCTATCGCTATCTGTTCAGCCCCTGGCTGGGCAGTCACTGTCGCTTTGAGCCGAGCTGCTCATGTTACGCACAGACCGCCATTCAGCGGCATGGTGCGCTGCGTGGAGGTTGGCTTACCGTGCGTCGGCTCGCACGCTGCCACCCGTGGCGGCCGGGGGGTTATGACCCGGTGCCGACGCGCAAGGAGCAGTTGACATGAACAGTGACAACATGCGGCTGATTTTGTTTTTGTCGTTGGGCTTTATCCTGTTTCTGATCTGGCAGGCATGGGTGCAGGATCACGCCCCAGTGCCGGAAACGGCCGCCACCCTGGCGCAACCCGCCCCCAACAATGCCGATATCCCGGCGTTGCAAACCCCTGCCCCAACGCTCGCGGAGGCGCAGGCCGAGACCACGCCCGCCCCCAATGCGAGGAGTGCTGTGACCGCCCTGCCTACGGCCCAGCGGGTGCGCGTGGTGACGGATGTGCTGGATCTGGAAATCGACACCCTGGGCGGCGATCTGCGCCAGCTGGATCTGCTCGCCTATGCCGCCAAGGCGGGTAAGCCTGAGCGCTTTCGCTTGTTGTCCGAAACACCGGCCCGGTTGTTCGTCGTGCAAAGCGGGCTTCTCGCAGGGGTCAACGGCCCGGATCATCATGCCCAATTCACGGCGGAGCAAACCGAGTATCGCCTGGAAGAGGGTCAGGACAGCTTGCCGGTGCGCCTGCGCTGGACCAGCCCGGAAGGCGTAGTGGTAGAAAAGACTTACACCTTCGGCCGCAGCAGTTACGAGATCAAGGTGGCGCATGTGGTGAACAACACCACCGCGCAAGAACTCAAGGCCCATGCCTACGGGCAGATGCAGCGGGTCGAAGACACGACCAATCAGTCGAGCTTTATTTATACCTATATGGGCGGCGTGATTACCAGCCCGGAAAATAAATACGAAAAAATCGACTTCGGCCAGATGAGCAGCCAGAACCTGAACCGCGATATTAAGGGTGGTTGGGCCGCCATGCTGCAACATTATTTTGTCGGCGCCTGGGTGCCGCCGGCGGGCGAAAACAGCCACTACTACAGCAAGGCGCTACGCGAGGGCTTGGACAGCCCGCGCTATATTCTGGGCCTGGTGGGCCCGGAGCGCCTGATCAAGCCGGGTGAAACCGCCACCCTCGGCCTCACGCTTTATATCGGCCCCAAGATTCAAAGCCAGCTGGAGGTGGTCGCGCCGGGGCTCGAGCTCACCGTAGACTACGGCATTCTCACCATGCTGGCACAGCCGCTGTTCTGGTTGCTGGAGCACATACACAGCGTGGTGAAGAACTGGGGCTGGTCGATCGTGTTGCTCACCCTGGTAATCAAGCTGGTGTTTTATCCTCTGTCAGCGGCGAGCTACCGCTCGATGGCCAATATGCGCCGTTTGCAGCCGCGCATCGTAAGCATCCGCGAGCGCTTTGGTGATGACCGCCAGCGCATGAGCCAGGCCATGATGGAGTTGTACAAGACCGAAAAGATCAATCCGCTCGGCGGTTGTCTGCCGGTACTGGTACAGATCCCTGTGTTTATCGCACTCTACTGGGTGCTGCTGGAGAGCGTCGAGCTGCGGCAGGCGACATTTATACTATGGCTCAACGATCTGTCCAGCAAGGATCCGTACTACGTGTTGCCGCTGCTGATGGGCGCCACCATGTTTATACAGATGAAGCTCAGCCCGCCACCACCGGACCCCCTGCAGGCCAAGGTGATGATGGCGCTGCCGGTCATCTTTACCTTTTTCTTCGCCTTCTTTCCGTCCGGGCTGGTGCTGTACTGGGTGGCGAATAATGCCCTCTCGATTCTGCAGCAGTGGCACGTCACGCGCAAAGTAGAGGCCGCGGCGAGAGGCTAGTCGTTGGTGGCGAGCAAAAAGCCATGTCTTTACTAGCCCCGGATTCCTTACCCCCAGCGTCTGGTTTTGCCGATACCATTGTTGCCATTGCCACACCGCCGGGCCGCGGCGGCGTCGGTGTGGTGCGCGTCTCCGGCCCGGCCGTGCCTGCCATTGCCCAGCAGTTTCTGGGCAAACTCCCCTCACCCCGATACGCCGAGTACACGAGCTTCCGCGATCACGAAGGCATGCCGCTGGATCGTGGACTGGCGCTCTACTTTCCTGCGCCGCACTCCTTCACGGGCGAGCACGTGCTGGAGCTGCATGGCCACGGCGGCCCGGTGGTTATGGACTTGCTGTTGCAGCGCGTGATCAATCTGGGCGCGCGCCTGGCGCGGGCGGGCGAATTTTCCGAGCGCGCATTTCTCAATGGCAAGCTGGACCTTGCCCAGGCTGAGGCCATTGCCGACCTGATTGAAAGCAGCACCGAGCAGGCTGCGCGGGCGGCGCAACGTTCGCTGGCAGGAGACTTCTCGGCACGCATTCGCAAGCTTATAGAACAGATAACGGAGTTGCGCGCCCATGTCGAAGCTGCCATCGACTTCGCCGATGACGACGTGGATTTTCTGTCGGCGCCGCACGTGGGCGAGCGCGCGCAGACATTGTTACGTGACCTCGATGCCGTTTTGGCTGGCGCACGTCAGGGCAGTTTGCTGCGCGAGGGTTTGCGGGTAGTGATCACGGGCCGGCCGAATGTGGGCAAATCGAGCTTGTTGAATTGTCTGGCCGGGCGCGAGGCCGCGATAGTTACCGGCATTCCCGGCACCACGCGCGACGTGCTGCGCGAGGCGATCCAGCTCAATGGGTTGCCGTTGCACCTGATGGATACGGCAGGCATGCGGGAAAGCGGCGACATCATAGAACAGGAAGGCATGCGGCGGGCGCAGGCCGAGCTGGCGCAGGCGGATCATGTGCTGCTGGTGGTGGATGATGTGGCAGGTCTCGCCGCAGAAGATCGAGCCACAATCGCGGCCATGTCCGCAGACGTTGCACTCACCGTTGTTTCCAACAAGTGTGATCTCAGCCGCCGCCCGCCGCAGCGCGAGGATGAGACAGCCCACGCCGTTGTCAGGTTGTCGGCGACAACCGGCGCCGGCATGGATTTGCTGCGCGAGCGGTTGCAGGAAAGTGCGGGCTATCTGGGCGCGAGCGCCGGTATCTTCAGTGCGCGCCGCCGCCATCTGGAGGCGCTGATACGTGCACGCGCGGCGCTGGAGAGCGGTTGCCAGCAATTACGCGCGCGGCGGGCGGGTGAGCTGTTGGCGGAAGAATTGCGTCAGGCGCAAAATGCGCTGGCGGAAATTACCGGGGCATTTACAACCGAGGATTTGCTGGGCCGGATTTTTTCCAGCTTTTGTATCGGCAAGTAAGCTCAATCATCGGCGGCCGGTTTCGCACGCAGCCGCTTCTTGTTGCCCTGTCTTGTTTTTGTCACCAGGATTTTTTCCCGCACTCTGCGCGGTACGCGGGTCTTGACGCGCTTGGGTGGCTGGTAATTCAGTCGCGCCACCTTGGCGCGCAGCTTTTGAATGCACAGGCGCTTGTTCAGGTGCTGGCTGCGCTCCTGCTGCGAGCTGACCCGCAGGCCGCTCGGCCGGTGAATAAGACGTACCGCGCTGTCGGTGGTGTTGACGTGCTGGCCACCTTTGCCACGGGCGCGGAAGGTTTGCAGAGCGCACTGCGCGAGCAGTCCGGCATCCGAGGCCGGCAGGGTGATTTTTGTCATGTGGGCGCGGCGGCGCTGAAAACGCAACCGGCGGGAGCAAGACAAATGACTTCGGCAGGCCCGCCAAGTCCGGCCTGCCGAAGCTGTGCTGGACTACATAAAGACGGCAAAAAAGGCAAAAGTGAAAATAAGCAGCAGTGTCGGCACCAAATCATCATCGCCCATGATACAAGCTCCCCTGATAAAGGTTTGTATGAGATGCTGGTTGGAACGCGCTTCCTGCGAGGCTACTCCCTGGCGATTGCTCACCGTTAATGCCCCTATACTTTATAGGTAAATAGTTGCGGTGGGAAGGGGTCGGTGTTAGGCCCGCATGGCACGGACCCGGCGCCGCAACTGCTGCAGGCCCCGCGCGGGTGGCTGGGCACTATAGCGCAGGGCGCAATAGAGGTCGGTGATGCGCGCGCAGTCGGCGGCCAGCGCGGGCCATAACCGTGCCACGCGCGCCGCGAAATGACGCGGGCCTTCATACGGTGCGCGGGTAATACCACGCCGCGCAAGCTTGCGGCAAAAGCTGCGGTAGGCCACCAGTGCGGGTTCCACTCGCCCGGCGCGCCGCCACAGCATGACGAGTGCAATCAGCAGCAACGGTATGCCGAGACCAACCAGCAGCGCGGCGGCCAGGCCGGCCCAACCCAGCGCAGCCAGACCCCACTCGGCGAACAACTGCTGCTGGCGGGTCGGACTATAGCCCAGTACCCATAAATTCCAGCGGTTGTTGAGGGCGTCCCAGACAAAACCGAACTGGTGCAGCGCCGCGATCTGCTGTAACTCAAACAACGGCACGATGGCCGCCACTTGTGCCTCAGGCGCAGACAGGCCCAGCTCAATGCGCGCGGGCGAAACGGCGGCCGTGGGGTCAATGCGCACCCAGCCGCGCTGGTTCAGCCATACCTCAACCCAGGCATGGGCGTCGGACTGGCGCACGATCAGATAATTTCCCAGCGGATTGATCTCGCCACCCTGATAGCCGGTGATCACGCGCGCAGGAATACCGGCGGCGCGCATCAGCAGCGCAAAGGCGGAGGCATAGTGCTCGCAGAAGCCGCGCCGCGTGTCGAACAGAAAGCCGTCCATGGCATCGCGCCGGTCATCCAGCCGCGGCGGATTGAGGGTATAAAAAAACGGCTGCTCGCGGAAATGGCGCAACGCGTGGTCAATGACCTGCTGATCGTCTGTGCTCTGCGCGCGCCACGTAGCCGCGAGCGCCTGCAGACGCGGGTTGGTGTTGGCCGGGTAGTGCAGTGCGTCGCGCAATTGACGCGGGTGTGTGGCCGGCAGGTGGTAGTCGGGGTAGGACGTGACCTCATACCGCACGCGGCGCTTGAGCGGCTCATTTGCTTGTAGCAAAAACTCCGGCGTGGTGTGACCGATGTCCGGCACCGTAACCGGCAGATCCAGCGCAAACAGCCAGTTGTGCGCCTGTGGCTCCAGCGTCACGCTGTAACTTACCGGCTCGCCATAGATTTGCACCTGCAATGCCGCTGTTGCGGCAGGCGCAGCGGCGCCCGCCGTCCAGCGGTTACCGTCGGTGAGCGCAAACACCGGGCCGCGCCAGTAGCGCTGGGCGGGTGCCGGCGGCGGGCCGTTAAACTCCACGCGAAAGGCCACCGCGCGCGACAGGCCGAGACGGCTGATCTGCCCCGGCGCCATCACATCATCCAGCCCGGTCTGCGCCCCCTGCCCGTCGAGGGGCAGCCCCCACAGAGGGCCAGCAATGCGCGGAAACAGCACGAACAGCACCAGCATGATGGGCAAGGCCTGCGCCAGCATCACGGCGGCCAGTCGCAGATTGTTCAAGGGTTGCCAGTGCGGGTTTATTTTGTTGAGATCAACCAGTGTTGCGGTCAGGGCGAGCAGCGCGAGCAGCAAATACAAGCCGGTAAAAATAGTCTGCGAATATAAAAATTGGCCGACGATGACAAAGCAGGCGAGAAAAATCACCAGCGTGATATCGCGTCGCGTGCGCACCTCCAGCAACTTGAGGCTGAGCAACACCAGCAACAAGACGATGCCGGCATCGCGTCCGAACACGGTACCGTAGGTGGTGAAGACGCCCCACACGCCGGCCAGCGCCAGCGTCAGGCGCAGTATCCGCCCCGGTAACAGGCCGGGCCGGGGCACAGCCAAGCCGCGCCACACACCCATGGCCAGACAAAACCCGCTGACCCACAGCGGCAGACGTTCGACATGGGGCGCGGCTGTAAACGCGAGCGTAGCCAGCAGCCAATATAAGGTCTGGGCGCGCGGCGGCGTGTCGTATCTCAGCTTCATGTGCCGTACAGCGCCAGTGCGCGCAGGCAGGCATGGTAGTGCGCGTCATCACAGGCGGGCGCAATCTCACGCTCGGGCAGGCGCAGGCCGTAACGCACACCCGCCGCCTGTGCATCCAGCACCCAGCGGCACAAAATACTGAGACGTGTTTCCACATCCAGCTTCGGCAGGGTGTGCCAGTCCAGCCACACGGTCTGGGTGCCACCGCTGTCGAACTGTTTTACCAGCAGTTCATCGCTGCGTGCCGCCGACTTCCAGTGTACGTGATGCAAGGAGTCGCCCGGCTGATAGGCGCGCAGTCCGGTGTAATCATCGGCGCCGCGCCCGGCCAGCGTGTCACCCAGACCGCTGCTGCTAGCGGCCGGCAGCGGCTGTGCGACGGCGGCGGGCCGGGGATATACCAGGCAGCGCAAATCGAGATCGAGCGGTGACCAGGCGCGGAACAGGCCGAGTGGAAATACCGTGGCGAGGGTAAAGCGTCCGAGCGCGAGGTAGCCGCGTTTTGAAGTTGGAAGCGCGAGCGTTATCTGCGCCTGTTGTTCGACATCGGTCCACACCGGTGCGTGTGTCGCCACCTGCACCGCAAGTGCATGGCGCAGATGGCCGGGGTTGTCGAGGCGGAACTGAAACCGTGCGGGTTCGCCAGCGAATACCGGCGGGCAACGACCGGCGCTGACACAGAGGCCTGCGAGATTGCGCCAGGTATGCAGTATCGACACCGTACCCAGGCCACCGAGCAGAAAGGCGAGCGCGTAGGCGAGGCCGTTGTTGTAGTTGACCGCACCCAGCCACAGCGCAAGCAACACCAGCGCAAACATCCAGCCATAACGGGTAGGCAGAATGAACACCCGCCTGCGATCGAGCACCATCGGCCCGGCCTGTGGCCCCTCGCCCTGGAAAAAACGCACCAGGCGAAAGCGGTCTTTCAGCCGGAGTGGAGCGGTGGCGTGCATCGGCAGCCGGAAGGGTCCTACGGGATGGCGACGCTGTTCATCAGGTGCGCGGCGGCGTCCGTCGTGTGCCCCGGCCGGGCTGTTGCGAAGCGCAGCCGATGACCCGCCACCCCGGGCAATACCGCCTGCACATCTTCCGGCAACACGCTGGAGCGACCGTCCATGAGCGCCCAGGCCCGAGCGCAACGCAATAGCGCCAGCCCGGCGCGGGGCGAAAGGCCGGTAAGGTAATCGGGCGCGGCGCGCGAGGCCTCGAGCAACGCCTGTATATAATCGAGCAGCGCATCGGAGGCGTGCACGGCCTGCGCGGCCTGCTGGATATCCAGCAATTGTGCCGTTGTCAGGCTGGGTGTGAGCGCGGCAAGTTGCTCGCGCCGGTCGCGGCTTTTGAGCAGTGTGCGCTCGGCCTGCATATCGGGATAACCCATCTCAATACGCATGGTGAAGCGGTCAAGTTGCGACTCCGGCAGCGGAAAGGTGCCGAGCAGATGACTCGGGTTCTGGGTGGCGATCACAAAAAAAGGCTCGGGCAGCGCCCGGGTCGTACCTTCGAGCGTCACCTGATGCTCCTCCATGGCCTCCAGCAGCGCGCTTTGGGTTTTGGGTGTGGCGCGATTGACCTCATCGGCGAGTATCACCTGCGCAAAGATCGGGCCGGGGTGAAACTCGAAGGCGTTATTTTCGCGGTGATACACCGACACCCCGAGGATGTCTGCCGGCAGCAGGTCGCTGGTGAACTGGATGCGGTTGAACTTGAGGCCGAGGGTGACTGCCAGGACATGGGCCAGTGTTGTCTTTCCCAGTCCCGGCAGGTCTTCTATCAATAAATGCCCGCGCGCGATGAGACAGGTGAGCGCGAGCCGCAACGTCTGCTCCTTGCCCAGAATAACCTGACCCGCCTGCGCCACGACATTGTCGAGTAATGGCTTCATGTTTCCGCACACTGAAAACCCGGTGTGATCAGCATAGGCGATTTAGCGCGGCTTGACGAGTGCTATCCTGTGCAGCCGCGACGCCTTAAAACCAGAATCGCACGCCAGCCAGCACGGCAAAATCTTCGGTGCGCTCGCCTTCACTACGTGCAATATCCGCAGTATCACCGAACATGCGCGTCCAGGATATCCCGACATAAGGTGCGAACTCACGCCGGATTTCATAGCGCAGCCGCAGATCCAGCCCCACGTCGTTGAGACCGCTGCCGACGCCGAACGCTGCCACCTTCTGTGCGGCGGCATTTATCTCAATACCCGGCTGCAGAATCAGACGCTGGGTAAACAACATCTCATAGCTCGCCGACAGGCGCGCCGAGACATCGCCATCTTCGCTGACGAAGAGCGCGGGCGTGACTTCAAACCAGTACGGCGCCAGGCCTTCGAAGCCAAGCACGGCGAAAGCGCGACCGCGATCCTGGCTGGTACCGTAGATCTGGTCGTGACGCAGGCCGACCTGGAAGTCCCAGAATGGGGCCACCATGCGGCTGTACAGGGCCTGCAGCTCCCATTCGCCACCGCTGCCGCCGGCGCGGATGTCTTCGCCTTCGGTCTTGAGCCAGAGCTTGTTGACGTCGGTGCCGATCCAGGCCTGGGCATCCCAGTTGAGTGCATCGGCGCCATTGTTGTTGCGGAACTCCAGCTGCTCCACCAGCAACATGCTGTAGATCTTGTTGTCCTCCACCGGCTCAGGCCAGCCCGGCTCTGCTGCCAGGACGGTTGCGGGCAGTGCCAGCGTGATCAGACCAATTACTTTGCGCCAACTCATGAGCTTGCCCCCCTGGCGTGTTGAGATACGGACACGACGCGAAACATGCCAGCGTCCATATGAAACAGAAGATGGCAATGAAATGCCCAGTTGCCCAGCGCATCCGCAGTGATCAGCGCCGACACGCTCTCGCCGGGCTTCACGCTGATGGTGTGCTTGCGCGGCAGGTAGTCCGCATCACCATTCTCCAGCTCCATCCACATGCCATGCAAGTGGATGGGGTGATCCATCATGGTGTCATTCACCAGTATCAGACGCAGCCGCTCGCCATAGTCGAAGGCGATAGGGGCCCTGGATTCTGAATATTTCTTGCCGTCAAACGACCAGATATAGCGTTCCATGTTACCGGTCAAATGGATCTCGACCTCGCGCCCGGGCTGTCGTTTGTCGTGCACCGGCGTGACACTGCGCAAGTCGTTGTAGACCAGTACGCGGCTGCCGGTATTTTCCAGCCCGCTGCCAGGTTCATGCATGCGGTTACCCGGCATGGGTACGCCGGCCGCGCGCAACTTCGCGCCGCCCATGGCCATGCCTGACATGTCGTGCGGCATAGCGCTACCCGACATGCTCATATCGCCCATGTCATGGTTCATGCCTGACATGTCGTGTTGCATGCCGCCATCAGCGGACATATCCATATCCATGTTCATATCCGACATGTCGTGCTGCATGGCGCCGTCGCCTGACATATCCATGCCTGCCATGTCATGCCCCATGCCCATGTCGGCCATGGTACGCAACGGCCGCGTCCGCCGCTCGGGGATGGCTGCGGTCAGGCCTTCGCGTGCCGTCAGTGTGCCGCGCGCATAACCGCTACGATCAATGGTCTCGGCAAATACGGTATAGGCGCGCTCTTCCTGCGGCTCGACGATCACGTCATAGGTTTCGGCGACGCCGGTGCGGAACTCGTCCACGGTTACGGGTTTCACATTCTGACCATCCACCTGCACCACGGTCATCTTGAGGCCGGGAATACGGACATCAAAATAGGTCATGGCGGCGGCGTTGATAAAGCGCAGCCGTACCCGCTCGCCGGGCCGGAACAGGCCAGTCCAGTTCGAGCCGGGCGCGAGGCCGTTCATCAGATAGGTGTAGGTGTAACCGGTAACGTCCGAGAAATCGGTCGGCGACATGCGCATGCGGCCCCACTGGGCGCGGTCGGCCAGCGTCGCACTCCAGCCTTTTTCAGCTGCATCGCGGAACAGGTCACCCACAGTGCGCTCCTGGAAGTTGTAGTAGTCACTCTGCTTCTTCAGCTTGGCCATGACGTGGTGGGGATCCTCGAAGGTCCAGTCGGAGAGCATCACCACGTATTCACGATCGTAGGAAAACGGCTCTGGCTCCATCGGGTCAATAATCATCGGCCCGTAGTGGCCCAGCTGTTCCTGCATGCCGCTATGGCTGTGATACCAGTAGGTGCCGCTCTGGGTGACCGGAAATTGATAGGTGAAGGTCTCGCCCGGTTTAATGCCGGCGAAACTCACGCCGGGCACGCCGTCCATTGCCGCCGGCAAAAGGATGCCGTGCCAGTGTATGGACGTGTCCTCCTGCAGCTGATTGGTCACGCGCAGGACGGCGTTTTGCCCTTCGCGTAGCCGTATCAACGGCCCGGGGATGGAACCATTGGTGGTGACCGCCCTGGCTTCCTGATCGCCGATGCGCAGCGTGGTGCGCTGGATGAGCAAATCTATCGCGGCATCGGCTGTGGATTGGGGCAGCCCGCCATACTCTGCGGCATAGGCGGGGGCGAAGCGTTCGAGCCCTGTCAGCAGGCCCATGGCGGCCAAGCCTTTTAAAAAGTGGCGCCGTGAGAGGCGCGTGGTTTTACTGTTCATCTCTGAGCTCCATTAGCAGTGGTGCATACGTGTGGCTTGGCGGAGGTGGCAGGGGTGTGATGCAACGCAGCAGGGCGTTGTAACTAATCACACTCGTGCAGTGGCCGAAGCCTGATTAAGCTGCCCGCTTGGCCGGTAAGTGGGTGCGGACAAACTCGAGGATGGTTTTAAACTGGGCGCGGAGGCTCGTAGGGCGGGGATAAATCGGTATCGATGAACGTCAGCGGCGATGCCACAGGGCTGTCCGGCAAGGCGCTGTAAGCAGAAAACAGCATTGCGGGCGTCAATGCCGAGCAGTGGGTGCCACACATGCCGCAGGCATGACCAGCGCCTTTGCAGTCGTTGCTGCCATGGTGCGACTGTTCGTTGCTGGTGCTGTCGCTGTATGTCGCCGACGTGTGCGATGCCGCAGCCGAGTGGCCGCTGTCAGGGGCTGCCAGCAAGGGCTGCAGCGGTGCAGCCAGCAGCATGAAAACCAGCAACAGATGCAGGGGTGCGTAACTAACCATGTTTACATTCTTGGTCTTTCTGGCGAGCGTGTCAAGCGACACTCCGCCTGGGTGGGCCTCAGGCTTGTCCCAAACCCGCTGCTCGCAGAGTGGTTTCATCGGGCCCTCGCCCGGTGCAGCAGGCAGCGAGTTCGCCATTGATCGCCACGGCTGGCAGGCTGCGGATACCGAGTCGTTGTGCGCGCTGGGCCACGCTGCTCTTTTGCATGTCCAGTACGACTATCTCACAGGAGCCACAGCCAAGACGGGTAACCAGATCAATGGTGTCCTGGCACACGGGGCAGCCCGCGCTGAAGACTTCAACGTTGCGTTGTGTGGTCATAAAACCCTCCTTACGGTTGAGCGGAAGAAGAAACACAGGCCGGACAAGACCCTGCCGCAGACCGGGTACGCGGCCAGGCGTTCCACAGCGATGCGGCGACTAACAGCCCCATGCCGGCGAACATGGCAATATCGGAATCAAATGTGAATTTTCCTATCAACAACACGAGCGAGGCGACCAGCCCGGCGAATAATGGGTAATAACCACGGCGTTGCTGTGCTCGCCAGCCCAGCACCATCAAGGACAACAGCAGAAACACCGCTGTCAGCGGCAGCAAATACGGCGTGTAATTGACAAAACCCACGCCCATCGTACCCAGCAGCCCCGAGTACGCGGGCCAGCACGCCGGACACGTCAGCTTGGGCAGTGCAGCAGCGCCGATGGCGGGCAGGGCGACGGAAGCGTCGCGCCAGCTGGTGCGCGCTGTCGACGCTTCCGTCGCCCTGCCTTCACGCAGTGCGGTGGTGATGACATCCACAGTGGGCGCACCCTCGAAGGTTCCTGCGGTGGCGGCATATACACGGCAGGCGCTGGCGGCATCGCCAGGCGGTGCGCCCGTTACATCGCGGCCGTTCACCAGCACCGTGGGCGAGCCGTAGCCTTGTGTAAAGGCGGGGCTGGCCGGATCATCGCGCGCCCACTCCTGCCAGTGCGGTGTGAGCCCGGCCAGGGTAAACGCCTGCAACAGCCGCGCGCGCGCCAAAGACGCGTTAGGACAGGTGCGGAAATAAATCAGTGTTACGGTCATGAGTCACCTTCCAGGGCATCCAGAATCGAGCAGGTGCTGGTGGGGCCATCGCCATGGCAGGAAGCAGCTAGACCGACCAAGGCCTGCTCCATCTGCCGGAGCATGACGATCTTGGCGCGTATGTCGACGATTTTCACTTCAGCGCGCTGGCGGATGTCAGCGCAGGTTGTGCCCGGCGTGACGCGCAGACTCAATAGCTCCTTGATATCTTTCAGGCTAAAGCCCAACGCCTTGGCATGCCGGATGAAGCGCAGCCGTGCCAGCGCGTCCTCCGGGTATTGACGATAACCGGAAGGCCGTCGCGGCGGCTCGGCAATCAGGCCTTCACGCTCGTAATAGCGGATGGTTTCTACGCCCGCGCCGGAGAGACGCGCCAACTGACCGACGGTATATGCAGCCATGCACGATGTTCCTCTCATGTGTAGTACTGTAATCCCTGTACCCTGCTACAGAGTCAAGCAGGGTCGTAGCGAAGGGGGCGGGGAGTATTTAGAAGGGCTGCTTATCGCAGAGTCAGGCCGGGTCTATTTGGATACCGCCCTGAAGACCTTGTTGCAGCAAACTGCTGCCGGCCTGGAGCGGGTTGGCGAGCAGCGCGCGCTCCTGCTCGCCAATGACCTTATAAAGGGCGTCGAGGGCCTGCCGGGTGACATACTGTTCCACCGTTGCCTGATCTTCCTGCACCAAGCCAAACTTGGCAGCCGAACCTGCGTTAGGTATTGTATTGCTGTGCTAGCCTCGCCTTGCCGGTAACGGCCTTGACCTTGGGGCCGAAGCGTTCGGTGAGTGTGGCCTCGGTTTTGCCACGGAAGAACTCGGTAGCCGCCGTGTCACCACCCGTGAGAATGCCCCGGGCATCTTCCACAGTCATCTGTTTGACAGCATTGACCAACGGGGATTTGGCCTCCGGTACGGTGGCCTCGGCGGCACGGTTCATTGACAAAACCAGTTCGTCTGCCTGATTACCCATGCCCATCATGCGCAGCACCTGCTCGGCTTTTTGCAGGCTGGGCGGGAGTGGAATCTTCAAGGCCGCATTACCAAAGAAGCCATCCTTCTGTCCCAGTTGTGCAACGGCAGCCTCAGCACCACGACTGAGCACTTCCTTCAGGCCCGAGTTCATTTCGGCGGGCTTGAGGCTGTCCACGCCCGTCTTTTGAGCAGCTGGTGCCTGGGTGGCGGTGTCAGGCTTCTCGCCCAGTGCATCTTTGAGCGTGCCCCCGAGGCCGCCAAAATCAAAGGCACTGGCAGACATGCTCAAGCTTAGGCTGATCAGCCCAATCATTAAGTTATGCATGGTGTTCCTCCTTTGATACAAAGCGACTAATCGGGCAGCCGCCAGTGCGGATTCCAGGCGACCTCCCACAGATGCTGATCAGGATCCTGAAAATAGCCGGCATAGCCACCCCAAAACGTGGCCTGGGCAGGCTTAACAATCGTCGCGCCGGCAGCCCGGGCCTGCGCTATGACGGTGTCTACTTCGGTCTGCGACGCGACGTTATGCCCGAGTGCACAGCCGGTGGCGCCGGGTGTACCCAAGGCCAGGCCTGACCTGCGGTTATTCGGACGCTGGCTGTGGGCAAATGAAGGCGCAGCTTGGCCCGCTGCGTCCCACCCAAGAGCCATCCGGGCATTGCATGGCGTCCTGGGTACAGAAAACCTGTTCGTCCGGCGCAGCAGGCGTATTGGAGGTGTTCACCTGCCCGCAGGCTGCGAAAAAGGATGCCGTTACTATAACAAGAAGCGCCGGGTAGTTCATTCAGCGAGCTTACCGTGGAGTTGTCGGCGCTATTCCGCGCCGTCTGTGTAGTATCCAATGATAAGCCCCAACGTTCAAGCACGCGCGTCGCCTGGAGCGCTTTGCCGGATGGCGGGCGGCTGCGAAATTAAATTACGCGTGACGGCAGCTTCGGGTCGAGCACCTTTCGCGCACTCTCTGCACCACTTACAGGCAGGCCTGCAGGATCAAGCAGGCCAAGCTGCACCAGCACGCCAGCCTGGTCCCAGTAAATATGTTCATGGGCAATCTTGCCGCCCTCAAACTTTACAATTACTGCGAATGCCGCTTCAACGCGTCTTCCAGTGGGCAACACGCCAGGCAACATCCAGTCGATGACCGTAGTGTGCGTAAACCTGATTACCAGTTCGTCGACAATTTGGTCTTCTCCGATGGTGCGCGACACGCTAATCATCTCAACGTCAGGCGGAAAGAATTTGCCCACCAGATGATTAGCGTAAAAATCGCGCACCCCCTCCTTCCCTACGCCGCCGGTTATCAGCGGCACATTGGTGAGGTGAGGCTGATCCGACATGGTCGCCATCGTGGTTTCAATGTCGCCCTTGAGTTCGGCATCCACATGCTGCTGAAAAAGCTTCAGCATCGCTTCTTGTGACGGTGTCAATGTGTGCATTATTCTGTCCTTTCTGGAAAGATTACGGCGGTTGCGGATTGACGCGGAGCCTTATCGACCTAAGTCGCAGGGGCCAGCCGCTCCTCACACGCGCACTGCGTGCGTAATGAGATACTCACGGCCCCAGCGCACCTTCCCGTCTGCCGCTGCACGGTAACCGGCGAGGAACGTAAGCAGCTCGTCTCGCAGGGCCTCCAGTGCGCTGCCCTGCAGGCTCGTGGCGGCGCGTAAGGTTGGCCCATACCGCGTCGAGAAGAGTGTCCAAATGTCCTCGGGTGAAGCACCGAACTGGGGGCAATCGCCGTGCGTAAAGGCAAGGTCGCGGAACGCGTTGCCGAGGAGTTCGCGCACCTTGTCGGAGTCGCCCCAGTTGAAAGGGCTCGCTACCCCTGCGGGCGGTGGGAAATGCTTGTTTGTGATGCGAAACCAGCCGCCGAGGCCGCCATCGGGAGCCCATGCGAGAAACACGATGCGACCCCCCGAACGCGTAACACGCGCAAGCTCGGCTGCAACCTTGGGCTGGTCAGGAGCAAACATGTGGCCACAGGTGGAGAGCACGACATCGAAGCTCGCGTCCGCGAAGGGCAGCGCCTCCGCATCGGCTTCGCGAAAATCAATGTCGTCGAAGCCTTGCTGCTGAGCCTTGGTTCGAGCGACCGCCAGGAGTTCCGGGGTCAGGTCTGCGCCGGTCACGTGCGCGCCGCGCTCGCGCGCTGCGATGGCCGTGATGCCCGTGCCAGTGGCAAGGTCCAGCACACGCTCACCGGGCCGGAGCTTGGCGACACGCAGCGTCTGGTCCGTCGAAACCGTGAGGCCGTCAGCGATGCTGTCGTAATCGCCCAGCGCCCACGTAGCACGCTGCTTCTGTTTGAGCTCAGTGAGGTCGGTCATGGGTTCTCTCCTATGTCGTGAGCTGAAGGGCTGCGGTGTCCCCCGATGTTTGGTGTTAGCTGGATTTGCATTGTTAGGCGCTTCATACGCGAATGATGTTGCCCTTCAATGAATAGAGGATGGCGATGACATCATTTTTTGTGGCTTCATCCAATTTATGGTTGTTCATCGCGCCGACAATGTCATCCATCACCGCCAAATACTCCTGTTCACTGATGTTCATGCCCTTGTGTGCGGCAAGCATGTCCTTACCCGTGTAGGGTTCCGGGCCGCCGGAGCCTGCGCAGAAAAATTCGCGTGCCATCCGTTTGGCGTGCTCCATGTCTTTGATGTTCTCGAAGCGGGTTTTGACGATGGGGTTATCCAGATGTGCAGCGATGAGATCGTCGACGAGGCTGGCAATGCCTTCGGCTCCGCCAAGTCGTTGATAAAGTGTAGTAGTCATGATGCAATACCTCTCTATTTCTGATGGGGCCAAATAAGAAAATCAGGTGGTTGCTGTGCTCAAGCGCAACCAACCGCCTAACGTCAAGCTTCAGTCGGCCGAGCGAAGGTAGGCGGGACGCACTTGTTGGGCATTCATTACGTAACTGGATAGTGCATTACTAAGACAGCTCATTGGCGAGAGCTCTTAGTAGTGTCGCCCCATCACCACGCCACGCGCTGCCGTGCATACAGGCAAGCGTTGTTGGCTCAGTGGAGGCCAACCGCTCAAGCATCGCACGCGTGTTCTTCGTATGTGAGAAATAATCCATTCTGTGCCGAAAAGCTTCGCTGGGCCCGAGAATGTCCGATTCTGTGATGGGTGGAAGATCAGCGCCGCCCTGTGTGAACAGATCGCCGCATAACAATGTCCGGGTTCGTTCTTCCATCAAAAAACCACATTCCCATGCGTGCGGTAAATGCGGGGTATCGAACCAGCGCACGCGGTGTTTGCCCAAAGAAAGCACCTCATTGTCCGCAAGGGCGCGAGGACTCCGATCAGCAAGATCTTGGACTGATACCATAGCCGCGACTGTACCACAGAGAGGCATGGATTGCGGGGCTACGGCAAGCCATTCGTTGAGTGAGCCACACTCATCCGCCTCTACATGAGAAAAGGCAATATAACGAAGCCGTCCGACCGGCAGTACGCTCGCGACCGCTTCACGTACAATCGGAAACATCTTTCGAGGTCCGGTGTGGAATAACAATGGTTCGTCATCCATAATAAGGTACTGGTTAAAGGAGAAGCCAGCTCCACCTTCAAACACAACCGGCGTATTAATGCGATAAATACCATCGGTAATTTCATGCACGTTCGTCCCCGTCTGGCTATTTGTAATGGTCATTATTGCCTCTTGGTAAGAAAATTCACTTCAGGCGGTAACTGTTAGTCTGATCTTGCCCAACGGTGCGGTTGAGGCGAGCATGTCAAGTGTAAGGCCTGACCCGCATGCCCTCCCTCGCGGGCATGCGGCGAACGAAGCGATGACTTTCTCGACTAGATTTGCCAATTCTATCAACGACCCGCGAATCAAAATCAAAATCAATGGGGTCAGACTCAAATCAATGGGGTCAGACTAATCAATGGGGTCAGACTCGATTGATTCTCACGCTGGTTCATCGCGCCTCCAAGCCTTCAGTTCCCGCGAAGAACGCTCGAATGAGATCGAGACGCTCACTGTGGATGTCGGCATTCGAGTCCATGAAAGGATGGGCATAGTCAGGCCGAACGATGGCCCGGCCGCCCCGCGTCTCGGCAACATCGAGGAGATCCTGAGAGCTCTGCCTCGGCACAACGGTGTCCTGTTCGCCCGCGATCAGGAGAAATCGAGCGCCGTCTTTCGGGAAATTGACAACAGGGTCGTATTGCTCCGGGCAACCCAGGTGCGAGACGCGGCTTGGAGTCGAATCAATCACGGCACGATCAAAGTCGATGCCCGATCCGACGACGTTGAGCAACACGACGCCGCCAAAAGAAATGCCGTAGAGGAAGCGCTTACCCTTGGCCGATGCACCGATGCGGGCGAAAAGCTCCTGATAGTCACTCACCATTGCCTTAAGCCGCCGATTTCCCTCGGAGCCCCCGTAACCGCGATAATCAAATATATATACGTCAAGGCCCGCCCGTGAGAAGCCGGCCAGACTCGAAAGCAGCTGGTCGGCCAGCATCGCGTTACCTTGAGCCACCAATATAGAGCCGATAACAGCCCCGTCAGTGGCGGTACTCCTGAGCTTGTAACCCCTCAAGAGACGGCCATCCTTTGTCCTATGCACCATGGGCTCAGCATTTGGAACCTGGCCGGCAGTGGCTGGATTCGGCGTTCCGGCGGCAATGCTCCATGTCCAGAAGGCAAAAGGCTCTCGAAAAAAGCCGCAGACGCTTTCCTCAAGCTTCTCTGATTCAGTTGCCGGGGAAGTTGTGGCAGTGGTCACAAGGACGAGTGCCGCGAGTATCAGGCGAAGAAGCTGCATATACCGAAAATCAGAATCAATGCAGAACCAATGGGGTCATGCAGAACCAATGGGGTCAGACTCGATTGATTCTCAAGATAGAAACGGTAATCTGCGTCGGCACAGAAGATTTCTGTACGGTTGTTGCCGCGCAGGATGATATGTTGCGGTTGGCCGGGAATCACAAATCTAGGTATGCGCGCCATTGCCTGCCTCCAGCTTCATAGGAATAGGTACTGTCCTACGTTTTCAATCATATATCAATCGAGTCTGACCCCATTGATTCCACACCTCCGAGCTCGTTAGCCCAAGGTGTCAACTAAATCGGGGGAAGTTTACAGTCCGAGTTGAAGCTGTTGTTAGCCATCAGTTATTTCTTGGGCGTGACCAATTACAGAATCTATGGGTAAGACGCGCATTCTCCGGCACCGTTTTACCACCGCGCCAATACTGTTCTATGTGGTCAAGGGCAGCATCATCTACCAACTGAATTTGTTGACCACATATTTCACATGTTGGATTTAAATCAAATATTTCTCGCTTCAGGCTATAACTAAAACAGCGCGGTTCTCGATGCTGAATCCCGATTACTTGCTGGAGCGCACTGCGCCATTTATCGAATCTTTTGGTGATTGCCTGAATCGAACTTGTGGACAACTCGATTGAGTCTATGAACTCTTGGTCGGACGTCATTAAATAGATTAACGCCTCGCGAACAGCGTCAAGATTTTGGAATACCCGATTCTTATCCTCCTTTGCAAAGGAATACATCAAAATATCGTACAGCGACGCATTAAACACCTTCGGTTCCCAATGACCGTTTGGGTCAGTTTCCGTGCCTTTGTAGTAGCGTTTAAATGCGTTGGCTCCGAGAACAGACTTGACGAGATGAACTGAATTTCTAAACGCTGCTTCCAGTTCTGCTGAATCAGAATCAGAAATAAACTGATGTTTTTCCATTTCCCTATTTAAGAAGCTACGCATAGGGGGCTTATAGTTCAAGTATGTCTGGTGAAAGAACGCAGAAAATCTCAAAACCAGTTCCACATCTTTCATCCGCTTGTCTGGCGCAGAGATACCCATAAGTGCGGTGAACTCAGAACTTGTTGCCAGTTTCTTTAGCAGATGGTTGTACGGGCCTCTGTAGATACAGTTGCGAAGCTCCTGATCATTTAATGAAACTGAACCTGTATTGAGTCTTTCGAATATTTCAAATTTCAAATTAGGATCGGATTCCTTACGGAAGGTAATTGTGCGGATTTTGCAATAACGAACTTTGTCCTGATCTGCCTCGGGCAGCTCTGCAAAATGCTTCCGATTGTACTCCGCAAAAACTTTTAGCCCAGAAAGGCGGAAATCCGCACCATCTGGAAACTTTCCGTCTACGAACGAAAAGAATGATGTAAGTCGTTGCTGCCCATCAATTACGTATTCGTTTCCATCATTCTCTTGTGAGATGTAGACCACAGGGAGCGGGATATCCAACAGAGCAGATTCGATAAGCCGGCTAGATTTTTTGGGATCCCATACAAACTGGCGCTGAAAATCTGGCTGGATTACGAGTTTGCCTCGTTTCCACTTGTTGTAAAGTGACTCTATTTCGGGATCACCTTGATCTGTAAATATCTTGTTCCGCCCAGCTTGAACATCAGCTTCTTCGACCTCTTCTTCAAGAGGTGTTTCGAATTGCAGTTCATCTTCTTCCATCAGTGATGGCTCCTTACAGACTAATTATTGATGGCTAACGTGCAAGCTCAGCGGACTGGCAAAAAGCGCAGCTTTTTGCCAGTCCGCTGGAGCACAGTGTTAGGCGAGAATTTTAACCGGGTGATGTTTTTCATATTCACGATTAATTTTTCTAACTCTATGAATTGTTTTAGGAGACGAAGACACGCTGACAAACATCAGGGAGTGCCAGTAAATTGCAGTAGAATACCCACTTAGGAGGCGTTCGCGAATGCGCGCAAAGTCATCGGGGAATTTTTTTCGTCGGTGATGTTGAAACACGGTGACCACAGTATAGGGAGATATCGATTTGATCAGCCTATCAAGATCGGAGTAGCGGACGTGCTTATCAGAAGAACTACGTTCGGGCTCAAAACCATTGTCTGGATCAAGGAAAATAACCTGGTCTTGGCTGGTTTCAATGCCTGCGAAAAATGAGTTGTGACTGTTACCGTTCAGGGCTTCATTTGGCTCATGAAAGCTGACCTTGTACTGCGCGCCTGTTGTGGCTGGCAACCCCAGCACTAACCCAGGGTCTCGGCTGGAACGCAAATGGTTACAGAAATTCAGTATCTCTTGTCTCGCAGGAAATAATTCGGGTGCAGTGTTTCCGTCTGGCCCATTGTCATCGGGCGTCATCATCCACGCGATCTTGAGGTGGCTATAGCCAAGGGCTTCAACAAGATAATGGTGGTAGTCCCACTTGAAGCTGTCTTTTGAGTCACCGAGATATTGGCGCTTCATTTGGTTTGATCGCCTAACGTAGAGGTGACCGGCGCTGCGCCGCTTTTTGGCGCAGCGTCCAGCGACCAAAGGGAGCGAGGTTGAGCGCCATGTTATGCATAACCACTTTCCAGCGCGCGCACATGTTTGAGATGGCCCCACCCGCCGCAGGGTGTGTTTTTGGACATGCGACGAACATTAAGCACCTTGCCACCACCAAGATCAAGCCGAGCAGGTGCTGTTGTGTAAGCCACGGATTTGCGAGGATGTTTCCACCGGAACGAATAATAGTCACCGCGTGGACGAAGATTAAAGCGATCTTTTTTGTAAGGGTCGCGGGCGTCAAATACCCATATCATATTTCTATAAAAACGCTCTCTAGTCTCTATTTCATCAACGGAAATTCCAGAGCACTGCAATTCAATAACGGTGCCACCAGGGAGCACAGCATCTGCTCTGTGGTTTTCACCATCTTTAGACATGAATACTTCAAGGGAAGCGCCAAGTGTTTTTAGGTAATGCTGCCACCGAATATGCCAAGCAGACGGGCTTTCTGCCCACGGATCGCAATCAACACCTGAAAGGTGACGCCAATGCCACATAACAATTTGCCCGCAACAAGCGACCAACTCCCCACCGCAACCGGGACAGATTGTCCGTTGACCGGAGAACTCCGGCTCAATAGTGGCCCCCTGTTCAGTGGTGAAGCAGATCATGAGCCTATTTGGTTTCCAGAGGTGGCATATATAGGTGCTCTATGTGATGCATTTCAAGACTGCAAGAATGATGAGGAGCGCAACGGTTTGGTAAGCCAGATTCGCTTTGAGGCACAGGTATTTCCCGATATGCATAACGCAGAGTTCAGCGGGACTCCGGCAGCATTATCGCCGGAGGCTCCGCTGGAACGCCGGGTTGGGCCTGGCGCACAGGAGGGCTGAGATATGCAAACAGCGAAAGAGCGAGAAGAAGCGTTTCGCCGCGACTTAGCGGAACTGCTGGCAAAGCACAAGGCCGAACTGAACATCGCGGACGACGGCAAGAGCTACGGAATGCACAGCGGAATCGCCGAGGTAACGATGATGAGCGAATGGGACGAGGCAGGGAATCAGACCGCCGACTACACGGAATTTCGGATATGAGGCCCAACGTAAAGTAGACACCAATAAAGTACTAAATAGTTTAGCACACTGGTGTACTAAACTATTTTTAATGAGATATTGCTTTATAATCAAAGTTGGCATAAATTTATCACACCATTTCCCGGTTTTTAGTACACCGTCCTAAAAATGCCCAACGAATCTCAGAAATCCCCGAAGCTTATGGAGCAGGTGCGCGACTGTTTGCGGGTTAAGCATTACAGCCTGCGTACCGAGCGTGCTTACATGGACTGGATTAAACGCTTTATTTTGTTTCATGACAAGCGTCATCCGGAGAAAATGGCGGTGGCCGAGGTGGAGGCGTTTCTTTCGCATCTCGCGGTGGCGCGCGAGGTGTCGGCTTCGACCCAGAACCAGGCGAAAAGCGCTTTGCTGTTCCTGTATAAAGAGGTGCTGGGTATTGAGCTGCCTTGGCTGGAAAATGTGACGCGCGCCAAGACGCCACAACGTTTGCCGGTGGTGCTGACAGAGGACGAAGTGCGGCGCGTGCTGGGTAAGATGGAGGGCACGCTTTGGTTGATGGTCAGCTTGCTGTATGGCACGGGTATGCGGCTGATGGAGTGCGTGCGATTGCGCGTGAAGGATGTGGATTTTCAACGCGGCGAAATTACAGTGCGCGAGGGCAAGGGCTTCAAGGATAGAGTGACGATGCTGCCGCAGATTTTGTTTGAACCATTGAAGCATCACCTGGACCGGGTGCGCGAGGTGCATAAGAACGACTTGGCACAGGGTTATGGCAAGGTCTATCTACCCAATGCACTGGCGAAAAAATATCCGAATGCGGCAGCTGAGTGGGGATGGCAATATGTGTTTCCGGCGCGTGGACTTTCTACCGACCCGCGCTCCGGCGAGGTGAGGCGGCATCATGTGGACGAGAAGCTGATTCAGCGTGCAATGAAGCGGGCGGTGCAAGAGACGGATATCGTTAAGCCGGCGACGCCGCACACCCTGCGCCATTCCTTTGCCACGCATTTGCTGCAGGCCGGTTACGACATCCGTACGGTGCAGGAGCTGCTTGGCCACAAGGATGTGCAGACGACGATGATTTATACTCATGTATTAAACCGCGGCGGGAAGGGTGTGCAGAGCCCGCTGGATCAGTTGCTTTAAGGGAGGGAAGAGGGTGTACCGTGGGGGTGCTGCCCCATGCTATACTTGTATAGCATTAGTAGGAGGACACGATGTTAGCCCTGAGATTATCCCCCGAGATTGAGCAGCGTTTGGAAAAGCTGGCGCAGAAAACTGGCCGCACCAAGAGCTATTATGCCAAAAAGGCGATCACCGAGTTTTTGCAGGACGAGGAAGATTACCTGCTCGCCTTGACGCGCCTGGAAAAGAGTAATCCCCGCATTTCCCTGGAAGAGGTCGAGCGCCAACTTGGTTTGGAAAGTTGAGTTTGACAGCGCCGCGCTGAAAGACTTAAAGCGCCTGGATCAAACTGCTCAGCGGCGTATTGTCCACTATCTGCGCGAACGCATCGCCATAGAAGAAAATCCGCGCCGCTTGGGCAAGGCTCTGCACGGAGATAAATCAGGGCTCTGGCGTTACCGCGTAGGTGACTATCGCTTGCTTTGCCGTATTGAAGACAACATATTAATGGTTCTCGTCATAGCTGTTGGACATCGTAGCGGCGTTTACAAAAACTAGATGCATGTATTGCGATGAAGTATCAACACAAATTTGACGTAATCATTGTCGGCGGCGGGCACGCGGGCACCGAAGCGGCGCTGGCGGCGGCGCGCATGGGCGCGCGCACATTGTTGCTGACGCAAAGCATTGAAACCCTGGGCCAGATGAGCTGCAACCCCTCCATCGGCGGTATCGGCAAGGGCCATCTGGTAAAGGAGATTGATGCGCTCGGCGGGCTGATGGCGCGTGCGGCGGATCAGGCCGGTATCCAGTTCCGTACCTTGAATGCGAGCAAGGGCCCGGCGGTGCGTGCCACCCGTGCGCAGGCCGACCGTGTACTCTACCGGCAGGCGGTGCGGGGCGCATTGGAGGCGCAAGCCAATCTTTCCATCTTTCAGCAGCCGGTGGAAGATTTAATCATTGAGGGCGAGCGCGTTACGGGTGTGGTGACGCAGATGGGTTTGCGTTTCAGCGCCCGCTGCGTGGTGCTGACAGTGGGCACGTTTCTCGCCGGGCGTATTCATGTCGGATTGTCGAATCATCAGGGTGGCCGCGCCGGTGATCCACCCGCGAACGCGCTGGCAAGTCGCATGCGCGAGTTGCCGTTTCGGGTGGGGCGTTTGAAAACCGGCACGCCGCCGCGCATCGACGGGCGCACGATAGATTATTCAAAGCTCGCGCCGCAGCCGGGCGACGAACCGCAGCCGGTGTTTTCCTTCATGGGGCGCGTCGCAGATCATCCGCGCCAGGTGCCGTGCCACATCACCCACACCAACGAGCGCACGCACGACATCATCCGCGGCGGCCTCGACCGCTCGCCGATGTACACCGGCGTGATCGAAGGTGTGGGGCCGCGCTACTGTCCGTCCATCGAAGACAAGATCGTGCGCTTTGCCGACAAGGCTTCGCATCAGATTTTTGTCGAGCCGGAGGGGCTGACCACGCACGAGGTTTACCCCAACGGTATCTCGACCAGCCTGCCGTTCGATGTGCAGATCGAGCTGGTGCGCTCGATCAAGGGCTTTGAAAACGCGCACCTCACCCGCCCCGGCTACGCGATTGAGTACGATTACTTTGACCCGCGTGACTTGCAGCCTTCACTCGAAACCAAAATCATTCAAAATCTGTTTTTCGCCGGCCAGATCAACGGCACCACCGGCTACGAAGAAGCGGCGGCGCAAGGCATCATGGCGGGCATCAATGCCGCCCTGCGGGTGCAGGAGCAGATGCCGTGGTGTCCGCGCCGCGATGAGGCGTATATCGGCGTATTGATTGACGACCTGATTACGCGCGGCACCAGCGAGCCGTACCGCATGTTCACCAGCCGCGCCGAGTACCGCCTGTTGTTGCGCGAAGACAATGCGGATTTGCGTCTCACAGCCAAGGGCCGCGAACTCGGCGTGGTAGACGATGCGCGCTGGCAGGCATTTGAGGCCAAGCGCGAGGCGATAGAAAAGGAACAGCAGCGCCTGCGCGCCACCCGGCTGCGCCCGGAGACATTGCCGGAAGAGGAGGCCGTGCGCGTGCTGGGGCAGCCGCTCAGCCGCGAGGCGACGCTGATGGAGTTGCTGCGCCGTCCGGATGTGAATTATCACGCGCTGCTGTCTCTGCCGGGTGCGGGTGAGGCGGCGGCCGATGAAAAAGTGGCGGAGCAGGTGGAGATACAGGCCAAGTATCATGGCTATATAGAGCGCCAGCACGACGAGATTGCGCGCGCGCGCCTGCATGAAGACACAGCCCTGCCGCTGGACCTCGATTACAGCAACGTGCGTGGTCTTTCCAGGGAAGTGCAGAGCAAGCTCGGCGACCACCGGCCGGCCACGCTGGGCCAGGCGGGCCGCATCTCGGGCGTCACCCCCGCCGCTGTATCGCTGTTGTGGGTACATGTGAAAAGGTGGCGTGCGTAATCATGAGGCGCTGAAAAATGTACTCCACGCCGGCCTCGTGCAACTCGGCGTGGCGTTGCCCGTTGCGGCGGAGCAGAGCCTGCTCGACCTTGTCCAGCTCATGGAGAAGTGGAACAAGGTCTACAATCTGACGGCGGTACGCGACCCGCAGGAGATGATCACCCGCCACCTGTTGGACAGCCTCGCGGTGCTGCCGCATGTGCGCGGCCAGCACGTATTGGATATCGGCTGCGGTGCGGGCCTGCCCGGCCTGCCGCTTGCCATTGCCCTTCCCGGTACCCGTTTTACCCTGCTCGATGCCAATGCCAAGAAGACCCGCTTTGTCACCCAGGCCGCGGTGGAGCTGGGCTTGGCCAATGTCGAGGTGGTACAGACACGGGTGGAGAAGTACCGGCCTGTGCGGAAATTCGATACACTGATGGCGCGCGCCGTTGCCAGTGTTGCCGAGCTGCTGCGTAACGCGCAACACCTGTGCGCCAGCAACGGCGAGTTTCTGTTCATGAAGGGGGCTTACCCGGCGCAAGAGTTGGCAGAGATGCCCGGGGAATTCAAAATGGTTGAAGTCATCAAACTGCAGGTGCCGGGGCTGGATGCAGAGCGCCATCTGGTGCGCGTGCACTGCGCTACAGCACAGGAGTCCGTGTAATGGCGCGCATCATCGCGCTCGCCAACCAGAAGGGCGGCGTCGGCAAGACCACCACGGCCATCAATCTTGCGGCCTCTCTCGCCGCGTGCAGCCGCCGGGTGCTGCTGGTAGACCTTGATCCCCAGGGCAACGCCACCATGGGCAGCGGCATTGACAAGAACGGCGTCAGTTACAGCGCTTACGATGTGCTGACGGGTGATGTCTCGCCCGCCGACGCCATACAGCCGACCCAGCTGAAAAACTTTTTTGTGCTGCCGGGCAATGCCAACCTCACGGCTGCCGAGGTGGATCTGGTCGGCAAGCTGCAACGCGAACACCGGCTGCGGCTGGCGCTGGCGCAGGTGGACGCGCAGTATGATTACATCCTCATTGACTGCCCGCCGTCGCTCAACATGCTTACGGTGAACGCGCTGGTGGCGGCGCAATCGGTGATGATCCCCATGCAGTGCGAGTATTACGCGCTGGAAGGGTTGGCCGCGCTGCTCGACACGGTCGAGCGTGTGCGCCAGACGCACAATCCGCGGCTTGCCATCGAAGGCCTGCTGCGTACGTTGTTTGACCCGCGCAACAACCTGGCGAACGAAGTCTCCGCGCAGCTCACGCAGCACTTCGACGACAAGGTCTACCGTACGGTGATCCCGCGCAATGTGCGGCTGGCGGAGGCGCCCAGCCACGGCATGCCGGCGCTGGTATATGATAGGGCCTCACGCGGCGCGCTCGCTTATCTTGCGCTGGCGGGGGAAATATTGAAAAAAGACCGACAGGCGCAGCTGATGAACAAGGAAAAAGTAGCCAGTGGCAATTAAAAAACGCGGACTGGGGCGCGGCCTCGATGCATTACTCGGTGGTGCGGTTGCGGCCGGTCAGGTCGGCGATGGCGATCTGCGGACTCTGCCGCTGGAGATTATCCGGCGCGGCAAATACCAGCCGCGCATGGACATGCGCCCGGAGACGCTGGAAGACCTTGCCAACTCGATACGCGCGCAGGGTGTGGTGCAGCCGATCGTGGTGCGGCCCATCGCGGCGGGGCAGTACGAAATCATCGCCGGTGAGCGCCGTTGGCGCGCGGCGCAGATCGCGGGCCTGACCGACATCCCCGCCGTGGTACGCAAGGTGGCCGACCAGGCCGCCATCGCCATGGCGCTGATTGAAAACATTCAGCGCGAAGACCTCAATCCGCTGGAAGAAGCCAACGCCTTGCAGCGTCTCATCAATGAATTCGACATGACCCACGAGCTTGCCGCCGAGGCGGTCGGGCGCTCGCGCGCGGCGGTGAGCAACCTGCTGCGGCTGCTCTCGCTCAATGCCGACGTGCGCAAACTGCTGGAAACCAACGCACTGGAGATGGGCCATGCCCGCGCCCTGCTCGGCCTCAGCGGCAAGGCGCAGAGCGAGGCCGCGCAGCGTGTGGCCGACAAGGGCATGTCGGTGCGTGAGACCGAGCAACTGGTGCGCCGTCTGCAGTCAGCACCCGCACGCGGCAAGACCAAGCCCCGCGTCGATCCCGACATCCGCCGCTTTGAAGCAGAACTGTCGGAAAAGCTGGCGGCACCGGTGCGTGTAGAGCACGGCGACAAGGGCAAGGGTCGGCTTATTATCAGCTACAACAGCCTGGACGAGTTGGAAGGAATCTTGAAGCACATCAAATAGCGCCATGCAGCACGTGCTATGTACGCCAGCGTACAGAACATTCTCGACAGAGGGCGCATAAATACCACAGCTTGGACGTCGATCATGCCTTATCTGTATTGGTATAGTCAGTGCAGACTACCTTCGAGCCTGAGCAAGAGTGCAGCGGATGAGGCTTACGCCGTGATGCCGCCGATGACTAAACTGGCTGCATGAGCAGCAGCGGGAAATCCACTGGAAAACCCTGGATTACTGTTTAAGCGAGCGGGGCCACTTCTGACAAGCAGCAGCTAAATTTTAAGGAGGACCTATGTTCAGCCAGCGTTTTCTTTTAATCGTATCTTTATTAATTCCGTTCATTCTAGTTGCGCCCGCTGCTGCGGATGACGCAAAAGCCACGCCTGTCATAGACAACTTTTACGTCGAGCAAGTCGATAACCTCGACCCTGACACCGACTTGGTGTTTGTCCTGGAAGGTACGCGGGGCGGCGCGGCCAAGTTACGCATCAGTGGTATCGCGCGCACCATTCCCATGCGCGAGGTTGAGTCGGGCGTGTATGAAGGCAGCTACACCATCAAGCGTACGGACAAACTCAAGGCCAATACCCGCGTGAGTGCCACGCTTGAGAAGCGAGGACTGCTGGCCACACGGAGCCTGGGGAAGCCACTCACGACCGACAGCCTGAGCATTGGGAGCTTCACTGTGCAAGCCGTGGATCGTATCGAGCCGGGCGTCGATCTCAATTTCACACTGAACGGCACGCCGCGCGGCAAGGCTACATTTACCATCGAAGGGGTGGTAGCCAACGTGCTGATGAGGGAAACCAGCGCCGGTGTTTACACAGGCACATACACCATACGCCAGCGCGACAACTTCCCGCCCGGCGTGAAGATCACAGCCATGCTCTCGCCACACACGCAATCGGCGGTAGCAACGCTCAAACAATCATTAGTCAAAGACGCTGACGCGCCGATCATTAAGAATCTCACGCCGCACGATGGTGACACGGTATCGCTGGGCAGCCGTATATTCATCTCAAGCAGTTTTGATGATGGCGCAGGCTCCGGTGTAGATCCTGCCGCGGTGCGTGTGCTGTTTGACGGGCGCGACGTTACTGATAGCGCTGTTATCACAACGAGCTTCTTCAGCTATCAGCCTGAGTCTCCGCTTTCCCCTAAGGAATATAAGGTAGAGGTCAGCGCCAAAGACCTGGCCGGTAATGCAGCACGTATGCAGTGGAAATTCAAAGTGCAGCGTGACGGGGGCAGGCCAGATGCAAGGGCCATCTTGCCTCTGGAAATCCTGAGCCCTGCCAACAACAGCGACGTGAGGGGGTCGGGAGCCGTAGAGGTGAGTGGCAGAAGCGCCCCTAATATCGACGTGAGCATCAATGTTGAGGCCTACTCCGCGCTCGCCGGTATCATTGGGATGAATCAAAATATCCTTAACCGCACAGTGAGGAGTGATGCTAACGGTAACTTCAACTTCACCTTCAAGCCACTCTTCGTCGTACCCGGAACGCGCTACGAAGTGAAGCTCAGTGTCGGCGGAGGTGACCAAAGACGCGAACAGACACTGGTGCTGCATGCGCGTCAATGAGCAAGCCAATTAAGATAATCGTCACAAGCAGTGAGGGTGTCACGCCCTCGCTGCCGTTCGTGAACGACGTGCCGGTTCTTTATGCGAATCCATTTTTCGCCTTGAACGGCACGCTGCAAAGCGCGGTGGCGCAGGAAGTAGCGGGGGAGGCCTCCCTGAAGCACAGCAAATAACCGGTTTGCAGGCTTACCCCCAGGCATGAACGAAACCGAGCAACGTCGTAAGGAATGGGAAACACGCTATCAGGCTGGCGCTACGGGCTGGGATCGCGGCGTACCCAGCCCTGCGCTCCATGCCTGGCTGGCGAGCGGTGCCCTTACCCCTTGCCGCATACTCATTCCCGGTTGTGGCCGCGGCCACGAAGTAACGTATCTGGCGCAACTGGGTTTCGATGTTACGGCCGTCGACCTCGCCCCCTCAGCCGTGCATGCCTTGCGCGCCGCGTTGGCAACAACTGGCGTTTCAGCGCAGGTGGTGGAGGCAGACCTGTTTCATTGGCAACCAGACACTACCTTTGACGCCATCTACGAACAAACCGCATTGTGCGCCATTGATCCCACCATGCGCAGCGACTACGCTGAAAGACTATGGACATGGCTCAAGCCCGGCGGAAAACTCTACGCCCTCTTCATGCAGACCGGTCAACCCGGAGGCCCGCCGTTTCACTGCGAGCTGGTGGACATGCGCGCACTATTTCCTGCGGAGCGCTGGCACTGGCCCGATGAATCCGCAACACGCATCCCACACCCTTCGCGTGCAGAAATGCACGAGCTTGGGTTTGTGCTCACGCGGCGGTGAGAGTTACGCTACCGTATCGGCATCTACAGCCGACCTGAATATAAGGCATAGCCACGCCATGATTAAAGCCATTCTTACTGACATCGAAGGCACAACGTCGTCGCTGTCGTTTGTGAAAGACGTGTTGTTTCCCTACGCACACACGCACATGGCGGCGTTCGTGCGCGCCCATGCGCACGAGGCGGCGGTGCGTAAATGGCTCGATGAGGTGCGGCAGACGCTGGGTGGGTGTGCCGATGATGAAAAAGTCATTGCGCAACTTGTGCAGTGGATAGACGAAGATAAAAAAGTTACGCCGCTGAAGGCGCTGCAGGGCATGATCTGGGAGGCAGGCTACCGGCAGGGCGATTTCAAGGGCCATGTGTACGAGGACGCGGTGCAAAAACTTGAGGAGTGGCGCGCGCAGGGTTTAAAACTGTATGTATTTTCCTCCGGCTCGGTGCAGGCGCAAAAACTTTTATTCACCCACTCGGAGTATGGCGATCTCACGCCGCTGTTTTCAGGCTATTTCGATACCACCGCAGGGACGAAACGGGAGCCGGGTTCTTATCGCAAGATCGCAGCGGACATCGGCCTGCCGCCGGGTGACATTTTATTTCTGTCGGATATTAAAGAGGAGCTGGATGCCGCCCGCAACGCAGACATGCAGACGGTGTGGCTGCTAAGAGAGGGTGACCTGCCCGCCGCACATCCACAGGCCCGCAGCTTCGACGAGATTTCTTGGGTGTCTGAAAGTTAAAACGGCACCCAGGTCTTTTCCTCGCTGTAACTGAGATAGCCGATGTTCACGCCGCCACGCAGGCCGACGCCCAGACGGATGGGCGCAAGCACGATCTTGTCTTTTTGCTGGTAGTTGATGCCCGCACCGGCAATGTAATAGAAGCTGCCCTCAACAGCGGGGAAGCGCTGGTAGATGGCGCTGGCCGCAGGCAGGTGATAGACCAGCACGAACACCTTGGAGGCGTTCGCCCCAGCGTCGAAGCCGATGGAGGGGCCGGTCCAGTGTACCTTGCGCGTGCCGCCGTTTTTCAGCGTGATACTGCCGTCGCCGTAGCGCAGGCCCACCACCAGCGCGCCACTTACCTCTTCGCCCTTGATGTAGCCGTTGGGCTGGCCGTGATCCTCAAAGGCCTTTTCTATGACCTTGGCGAGACCAGCTGTGCTTTCACCAAAAAACGCCTCGGCTTCCTTGAGGGTGGTGTTTTTGTCGTAGGTGTCCTTGTCGTCGGCTGCGGTTGCCGCCAGCGGGGCGCCGAGCAGACAGGTCATCAGGGTCGCGAGGGCAGATAATGAGGTCAGGCGCATCGTTCAAGTCTCCTGTCGGATGGCGGTGTGTGAGGAGTCAGTCTATCATAGCCAATAATGCGGCAAGGCACGCTACGGTTGACGCCAGGACGGCATGGCGTCGCCCAACTACCGGGCGGTCGTTGACGCCACACCGCCTCAACCTTTATACTTCGCGCCCTATGAGCAAGGCCAAGGGAACCGGCTTGGCGCTGATCGGGGTAGGTACGCTGTTGACCTCCTCGGTGCTGGTCGGGTTGCTGTTGGGATATGGTCTCGATGTGTGGTTAGGTACACTCCCACTCTTCATGTTCATCTTGGGCTACCTGGGTTTCGTGGGCGGATTCCTGAAGGTTTACAGGCAGTTGACCAAGCCAGAGTGAGCAGAAACGCACTCACACAGGCGGTATCCGGCGGCGCGCAAGTGGTGATTGCCACGCAGGCAGTCATTTTGCTGGCGAGCGCGCTGGGGTCTTTTGCGCTCGCCGGGCCTTGGGCAGGACTTTCTGCTGGCTATGGCGGGTTGGTGGCCATGGCGCTGGCGTGGTTATTGAGTCGGCGCGTTGCGCGCGCGGGTGAGGCAGCGTGGCAGAGCAGTGGCCGGGGCATGCTGATTTTGTTCGCAGGCCTCGCGCAGCGATTTATGTTGGTGCTGGTGTTGCTGGGCATCGGGCTGGGTGTGTTCAAGCTCCATGCGCTCGCCACCATCACCGGGTTTGCCCTGACGCAGTTGGGCTATTTAACAGGAATGCGTACTACAGGTTCAGGACACAGGGGATCACAGCCGTGAGCGCAGCGCCAACCTCCTCGGGCGGAGGAACAGTCGAGTATATTCAGCATCACCTGACCAATCTATGCGTCGGTGACTGCACGGGCGGCTTCTGGTCGTGGCATATTGATACGCTGGCTGTCAGCGTTATATTGGGCGCGCTGATTGTGCTGACCAGCTGGCGTCTGGGGCGGAACCTGTCGGCCGATGCACCCAGCGGCTTTCAAAATGCCGTAGAGGCGATTCTCGAGTTCGTCGGCGGTCAGGTAAGAGACAGCTTCCCCGGCCACAACCCGCTCATCGCGCCGCTCGCGCTGACGATTTTTGTGTGGGTGCTTCTGATGAATTCCATGAAGTTGATCCCGGTGGATCTGCCCGGCGTTATCCTGGGGTGGTTCGGCGTGAGCTATTTCAAAATAGCGCCGACCACGGATCTCAGCGCCACCTTTGCACTGTCGCTTACTGTGTTCGCGCTTATCATCTTTTACAGCATCAAGATCAAAGGCCCCATCGGCTATCTCAAGATGTTCCTGTTTCACCCCTTCGGCAAGTTTTTCATTCCGGTGAATGTCGTGATGACCCTGATCGAAGAGGTCGCCAAGCCCTTGAGCCTGGGGTTACGACTGTTCGGCAACCTGTTCGCGGGAATGCTGGTGTTTCTGCTCATCGCCCTGATCGGCGGCACGCTCGCCGTGGGCGTGGCAGGCTGGCTGTTCTGGTTCCCGCTGCAAATCACGCTCGGTTTCGGCTGGCTGATTTTCCACATGCTGGTGATTACGCTGCAGGCGTTTATTTTCATGGTGTTGACCATTGTGTATCTTGGCATGGCGCATCAGGACCACTAACTATCAGGAACTACAGTAGCTGGTGGCCAGGAAATATACCACCTCGCCACCAGCAACTAGTCACTCGCCACTTGTTGATTTAGAACTACTTACTTTAATTTAGGAGACTGAAATGACACCCGACATGATTGCAATGATTTACGCCTACACCGCAGTGGGCGTGGGCGTGATTCTCGCCGCCGCCGGCCTGGGCTCGGCCATCGGCTGGGGCCTGATCTGCGCCAAGACGCTGGAAGGCATCGCGCGCCAGCCGGAGATGCGTCCGCAGCTGATGACCAACATGTTCATCTTCGCAGGCCTGATGGAGTCATTCCCGTTCATCATTCTCGCGTTCGGCATGTGGTTCCTGTTCGCCAATCCGTTCGTGGGCGCACTGCAGGCAGCCATAGGCGCGGCGGGTTAATTGCCCGCCCCATTCTTTCCGCTTGATCGAGTGAGACGCGCATGAATATTACAGCCACATTGTTTGGCCAGATCGTGGCCTTCATCCTGCTCATCTGGTTTGTTAACCGGCTGCTGTGGGGGCCGCTGACCGCGATGATGAAAGAGCGTGAGAAGCGTATCGCTGATGGACTGGCCGCAGGCGAAAAGGGCCGCCACGACCTGGAGCTGGCCGAAAAGCACGCCAAAGAAGTGCTGCAGAAGGTGAAGACCCAGTCTGCCGAGATACTGGCACAGGCCGAGCGTCGCGCCAATGAGATCGTGGAAGAGTCGAAGGGCAATGCCCGCGTCGAGGGTGAGCGCATCATCACGGCAGCCAAGGCCGAGATCGAGCAGGAAGTGAACCGCGCCAAGACCGAGTTGCGCACGCAGGTGGCGGCGATTGCCGTGGCCGGTGCGGAGAAGATTCTGGGTCGCGAGATCGATGCCAAGGCGCACAGCGAAGTGCTGAACCAGCTGGCTACAGAAATCTAGTCCGGACACTATCCATGGCCGAAAAAATCACCGCTGCCCGCCCCTACGCGCAAGCTGTATTCGAGCTGGCGCAGAGCCAGAAAGAATTGCAGCGCTGGTCGGAGATGCTGGCGCTCGCCGTCGCTGTGGCGAGTGACGACACGTTGCGCAAGCTCGTCGGTCATCCGCGCGTCCACAAGGCCCAGCTGGCCGAGCTGGTGCTGGCGGCGTGCGGCGATGGCCTGAGCGCCACCGGGCAAAACTTCATCCGCCTGTTGGTCGAAAATAGCCGACTGCCGCTGCTGCCGGAGATCGCGGCGCTGTATGAGGCGAGCCGCGCCGAGGCCGAGGGTGTGCTCAAGGTGCAGGTGACGTCGGCCTGGCCGCTCTCGAGCGCCGAAGAAGGCAAGATTGCCGCAGCGCTGAAGGCGCGCCTGCAAAGAGAAATCAAACTGACCGCGACGGTGGACAAGAGTCTGCTGGGCGGTGCCGTGATTCGCGCTGGAGACCGTGTTATCGACGGCTCGGTGCGCGGACAACTCGGCAAGCTCGCGCATGCATTGGCGCCCTGACCGGCAAGCACTTTAACCGAATTTCAGACTTTTATTTGAGGAAGCTTACATGAAGCTCAACCCTTCAGAAATCAGCAATTTGATCAAGAGCCGCATCGAGAATTTTGCGGTGCTCACCGAGGCGCGCACCGAAGGCACTGTGGTTTCAGTGACCGACGGCATTGTGCGCGTACACGGCCTGTCCGACGTGATGCAGGGCGAGATGATCGAGTTTCCCGGCAACACCTACGGCATGGCGCTCAACCTGGAGCGCGACTCCGTCGGCGCGGTGGTGCTGGGTGATTACGAACACATCAGCGAAGGCGACAGCGTAAAGTGCACCGGCCGCATTCTGGAGGTGCCGGTAGGCGAGGCGCTGCTGGGTCGCGTGGTGGATGCCCTCGGCAGCCCCATCGACGGCAAGGGTCCGATCAAGACCACACTGACCTCACCGATTGAAAAAGTAGCACCGGGCGTGATCGCACGCCAGTCGGTAAGCCAGCCGGTACAGACCGGCCTCAAGGCCATCGACGCGATGGTGCCGATTGGCCGCGGTCAGCGCGAGCTCATCATCGGTGACCGCCAGACCGGCAAGACCGCCGTGGCGGTAGACACCATCATCAACCAGAAGGGCACGGGCGTGAAGTGCGTCTATGTCGCCATCGGCCAGAAGGCATCGTCGGTGGCCGCCGTGGTACGCAAACTGGAAGAGCACGGCGCGCTGGCGCACACCATCGTCGTGACCGCCACCGCCTCGGATTCCGCCGCGATGCAGTTCATCGCACCCTACTCCGGCTGCTCCATGGGCGAATACTTCCGCGACATCGGCGAAGACGCACTCATCGTGTATGACGATCTGACCAAGCAGGCCTGGGCCTACCGTCAGGTATCGCTGTTGCTGCGCCGTCCGCCGGGCCGCGAGGCGTATCCGGGCGACGTGTTCTATCTGCACTCGCGCCTGCTGGAGCGCTCCGCGCGCGTGAACGCCGAGCATATCGAGAAGATCACCAACGGCAAGGTGAAAGGCAAAACCGGTTCACTCACGGGCCTGCCCATCATTGAAACCCAGGCCGGTGACGTGTCGGCCTTCGTACCCACCAACGTGATCTCGATCACCGACGGTCAGATCTTCCTCGAAACCGATTTGTTCAATGCCGGTATCCGGCCTGCCATCAACGCCGGTCTTTCCGTGTCGCGTGTGGGCGGCGCGGCGCAGACCAAGATCATCAAGAAGCTGGGTGGCGGCGTGCGTCTCGACCTGGCGCAGTACCGCGAACTTGCCGCATTCGCGCAGTTCGCCTCCGATCTCGACGAGAGCACCCGCAAACAGTTGGAGCGCGGTCAGCGCGTCATGGAGCTGATGAAGCAGAAGCAGTACGCGCCGATGAGCGTGGCCGAGTTGGCCGTATCGTTGTTCTCCGCCAATCAGGGCTTCCTCGACGATGTTGAGGTGCCCAAGATTCAAGCCTTCGAGCAGGCGCTGCTGAGCTACATGAAGTCCAGGCAGGCTGCGTTGATGGAGAAGATCAATGCCACGGGCGACTACAACAGCGATATCGAGGCTGGTCTGCGTGCCGCAGTAACAGAATTCAAGCAAAGCGGTGCATGGTAAAAAACAGATACAAGATACAAGTGGAAAGATACAAGTAAAACCAAAAGCAGGGTTTTACTTTTCTCTTGTACCTTTAACCTTTTCTCCGGGTTTTTAATATGGCTGGCAGCAAAAAAGAAATACGCACCAAGATCAAGAGCATCAAGAACACGCAGAAGATCACGCGTGCGATGGAGATGGTTGCGGCTTCAAAAATGCGCAAGGCGCAGGAGCGCGTGCGTGCTGCACGCCCCTATGCTGCCAAGATGCGCAACGTGATCGGCCATCTGGCCCACGCCCATCCGGAATACAAGCATCCCTATTTGCAGGAACGCACGGTCAAGCGCATCGGTTTTATTGTGGTGTCGTCCGACCGCGGGCTGTGTGGCGGCCTGAACACCAACCTGTTCCGTGCCGCGCTGGCCTCGATGCGCGACTGGAGCAAACAGGGTGTGCAGGTGGATATATGTACTGTAGGCACCAAGGCCGCAGGCTTTTTCAAGCGCTTTGGCGGCAACATCATCGCGGAGAAGTCGCACCTGGGCGATGCGCCCGGCCTGGCCGACCTGATCGGCGCGGTGAAGGTGATGCTGGATGCCTACAACAGTGCGCACATCGATCGTCTGTATCTGGTCTATAACAATTTCGTCAACACCATGGTGCAGAAGCCGGAACTTCAGCAGATGCTGCCCGTCGTGCCGGACACCGATGAAACGCTACACCATCACTGGGATTACATCTACGAGCCCGAATCGAAAGAAGTGCTGACCCATTTGCTGACGCGCTACGTCGAGTCGCTGGTGTATCAGGGCGTGCTGGAGAATATTGCCTCCGAGCAGGCCGCGCGCATGGTGGCCATGAAGAGCGCGTCGGACAACGCGGGCGAGCTGATCGGCGATCTGCAGCTGGTCTACAACAAGGCGCGTCAGGCCGGCATTACGCAGGAATTGTCAGAAATTGTGGCCGGTGCAGCAGCAGTATAATGCCGCACGTTAATTAACGAATTTTAATTTAAGTTTGTGAGGAACTGAGCATGAGTTCAGGAAAAGTGGTTCAAGTTATCGGCGCCGTGGTGGACGTTGAGTTCCCACCCGATTCGCTGCCCAAGATATATGACGCGCTGCTGGTAGACAGCGCCGGGCTGACGCTCGAGGTACAGCAGCAGCTCGGCGACAGCGTGGTGCGTACTATTGCGATGGGTTCGTCCGATGGTCTGCAGCGTGGCGTGGCGGTGAGCAACACCGGTGACCCGATCTCGGTGCCGGTAGGCAAGGAAACCCTGGGCCGCATCATGGACGTGCTCGGCAAGCCGATTGATGAAAAGGGCGACATTGGGGAAAAGGCGCGCTGGTCGATACACCGCAAGGCCCCGGCCTATGACGAACTCGCTGCGAGCACCGAGCTGCTGGAAACCGGCATCAAGGTTATCGATCTGATCTGCCCGTTCGCCAAGGGCGGCAAGGTCGGTCTGTTCGGTGGCGCCGGCGTGGGCAAGACCGTGAACATGATGGAGCTGATCCGTAACATCGCTATCGAGCACTCGGGTTACTCCGTGTTCGCGGGCGTGGGTGAGCGTACCCGTGAAGGTAACGACTTCTACCACGAAATGACCGAGAGCAAGGTTATCGACAAGGTGTCGCTGGTGTATGGCCAGATGAACGAGCCGCCCGGCAACCGTCTGCGCGTGGCGCTGACCGGCCTCACCATGGCCGAGTTCTTCCGCGATGAAGGCCGCGACGTGCTGCTGTTCATCGACAACATCTACCGTTACACGCTGGCCGGTACCGAGGTATCTGCGCTGCTTGGCCGTATGCCGTCAGCGGTGGGCTACCAGCCGACACTGGCTGCTGAAATGGGCGCCCTGCAGGAGCGTATTACCTCCACCAAGACCGGCTCGATCACCTCCATTCAGGCCGTGTACGTACCCGCCGACGACTTGACCGACCCGTCGCCCGCCACCACTTTTGCGCACCTGGACGCCACCGTGGTGCTGTCGCGCCAGATCGCCGAGCTGGGCATTTACCCCGCCGTGGATCCGCTCGATTCCACCAGCCGCCAGCTCGATCCGCTGATCATCGGCCAGGACCACTACGACACCACGCGCGCGGTGCAGGGCACCTTGCAGCGTTACAAGGAGCTGAAGGACATCATCGCGATTCTCGGTATGGATGAACTGTCAGAAGAAGACAAGCTCACCGTGACCCGTGCGCGCAAGATACAGCGCTTCCTGTCGCAGCCGTTCTTCGTGGCCGAGGTGTTCACCGGCTCACCCGGCAAGTATGTATCGCTCAAGGACACGATCCGTGGCTTCAAGGGCATCGTCAATGGCGAGTATGATTCCTTGCCGGAGCAGGCGTTCTATATGGTCGGCACCATCGACGAAGCGATAGAAAAGGCCAAGACGCTCAAGTAAAGACAGTGGCGAGTGGATAGCAGCTAGTAGCGAGTAATGTACTTCCTCGCCACTAGCCACTCGTAACTCGCTACTTGTATAAATGAAATCAAAGGCAAAATAGGTTAACCATGGCCATGACACTGCATCTGGATATCGTAAGCGCCGAGGCGGAAATATTTTCCGGGCCGGCGGAGATGGTATTTGCGCCCGCTTCGCAAGGCGAGGTCGGTATTCTGCCGCGTCATACGCCGTTGCTGACCACGCTCAGGCCGGGCGAGGTGCGGGTGAAGATTCCAGATGCTGAAGAGCAGGTGTTTTACGTCTCCGGCGGCATACTGGAAATCCAGCCACACGTGGTGACTATCTTGTCCGATACCGCACTGCGCGCCCACGACGTGGATGAGGCCGCCGCGCTGGAGGCCAAGCAGCGCGCCGAGCAGGGCATGCGCGACCGCAAGTCCGATATCGACTACGCCCAGGCCCAGGCCGAGCTGGCCGAGGCCGTGGCGCAATTGCAGACCATTCAGCGTCTGCGCAAAAAGGGCCGCTGATACAACGTGTAGGTCGGATCAAGCGCAGCGGATCCGACACGCGATGCTTGTAACTTTCCGTTTTTCTTGTATCTTGGGTCTATGGGCCTCTCCGTAATTATACTTGCCGCCGGGCAGGGTACGCGCATGCGTTCCGCGCTGCCCAAGGTGCTGCACCCGCTGGCGGGCCGGCCACTGCTGGAGCACGTCATCTACACAGCACGCCAACTACAGGCGGATCATATTTACGTGGTCTATGGCTATGGCGGCAGCGCCGTGCCGCAGGCGCTCGAACAGCTTGCCGTAGGCTGGGTGGAGCAGGCCGAGCAGCTGGGGACAGGCCATGCCGTTAGCCAGGCCATGCCGTCGGTGTCGGACGGTGACACGGTGCTGGTGCTCTACGGCGATGTGCCGCTGATCAGTGCGGCAACACTCCAGCGCCTGATCGCCGCAGTAAGCGACAACAGTCTCGGCTTGCTCACTGTGCACCAGCACGATCCGCGCGGCTATGGCCGCATTGTGCGCAATGCCGATAAACGGGTGACACGTATCGTCGAGGAGAAAGACGCGACCTCCGATGAGCGCAGCATCAGCGAAATCAATACCGGCATGATCGCCGCACCGGCAGCCCGCATGCGCGCGTGGCTCGCCAAGCTCGAAAACAACAACGCCCAGAAAGAATATTACCTTACCGACGTGATTGCGCTTGCGGTGCAGGACGGCATCGTTATCAATACTGTCGAGCCCGACAAAGTGGCCGAGACCATGGGCATCAACAACAAGGCCCAGCTGGCCGAGCTTGAGCGCTATTATCAGCGCCACGAGGCCGAACGATTGATGCTGGAGGGCGCCACCCTGCTCGACCCGCTGCGGCTCGATGTGCGTGGCGAGTTGAGCGTGGGTCAGGATGTTACGCTGGATGTGAATGTGGTCATAGAAGGCAAGGTGACACTGGGTAACAGGGTGCGCATCGGGCCACAGGTGGTGATTCGTAATGCCAGCATCGGTGATGACGTCGAGATACTCGCCCACTGTGTGATTGAAGATGCGGCAATTGGGGCCGGGTGTCGTATCGGGCCATTCGCGCGCATCCGCCCTGAAACCAAACTGGCCGCTGGCGTGCATATCGGTAATTTCGTTGAGATCAAGAAATCCAGGGTAGGTGCAGGCACCAAGATCAATCATCTGAGTTATATCGGCGATGCCACCGTCGGGCGCGAGGTGAATATCGGCGCGGGCACCATTACCTGCAATTACGACGGCGCGAACAAACACCAGACGATTATCGAGGACGGCGCCTTCATCGGCTCCGACACCCAACTGGTAGCCCCGGTCACCGTGGGCGCCCAGGCAACGATCGGTGCGGGTTCAACGATTACCCAGAACGTAGCGCCAAAGGTGCTGGCGGTCAGCCGGGTGAAGCAGAGTACCGTGCCGGGCTGGAAAAGACCTGTTAAAAGCAGTGACAAGTAGCAAGTTGCAAGTGGCAAGAATAAAGATGAAAAAGAGTCTCTCTTGCTACTTGCTACTTGAAACTTGCTACTGAGGTATATATGTGCGGAATCATCGGGGCCGTAGCAGAACGGGACGTGATGCCCGCACTGGTCGAGGGTCTCAAGCGTCTCGAATATCGCGGCTACGATTCCGCGGGCGCGGTTGTGCTCGATGCCGGCGGCAAGCTGGCGCGGGCCCGCACAGTGGGCCGGGTGGTGGAGCTGGAGCAGCAGCTTGCCGGACGCAAGCTGCAAGGAATGACAGGCATCGCCCATACCCGCTGGGCGACACACGGCGCGCCAAGCGAGCGCAATGCGCACCCACACATTTGCCGTGGCACTGTGGCTGTGGTGCACAACGGCATTATCGAAAACCATGAGGCGCTGCGGGCCGAGCAGACGCAGGCGGGCTACGAGTTTACCTCGCAGACCGACACCGAAGTCATTGCGCATCAACTGCACCAGCATCTGGCGCAAGGTCAATCATTGTTCGAGGCCTTGCGCGCTACGGCTGTCGAATTGCACGGCGCCTATGCCCTGGGGGTGATCGGCATCGCTGATCCTGCCCGGCTGGTGGCCGCGCGGCGCGGCAGCCCGTTGGTGATAGGCCTCGGCGAGGGTGAGAATTTCATCGCTTCCGATGTGGCGGCACTGCTGTCGGTAACGCGGCGCTTTATCTTTCTCGAAGACGGCGACATCGCTGACATCACCCGCGACCACGTGCGCATCATCAATGCGGTGGGTGACGAGGTCACGCGCAAGATACATGTGAGTGCACTCAGCGCCGATGCAGTAGAGCGTGGTGAGTACCGCCATTACATGCTGAAGGAGATCTTCGAGCAGCCGCGCGCTGTGGCGGATACCCTCGAAGGGCGATTGCATGCGGGCCGGGTGCTGGAGGAGAGTTTTGGCCCGGATGCCGCCACAGTGCTGGACGTCGTCAAGCGTGTACACATCATTGCTTGTGGTACGAGCCACCATGCCGGGCTGATTGCACGGTACTGGATCGAGGCGCTGGCGGGCATCCCCTGCACTGTCGAAGTAGCGAGCGAGTTTCGCTACCGTCGCCCGGTGGTCAGCCCCGACTGTCTGGTGGTGGTGATCTCGCAGTCGGGTGAAACAGCCGATACCCTCGCCGCGCTGCGCGAAGCAAAGCGTCTCGGTTTCCGCCACTCCCTCGCCATTTGCAACGTGCCAGAAAGCTCGCTGGTACGCGAGGCGGAAATCGTGTTGATGACACACGCCGGGCCCGAGATTGGCGTTGCTTCTACCAAGGCCTTCATCACCCAACTGGTCGCGCTCATGCTGCTTACCATCGTGCTGGGGAGGCGTCATGCGCTCACGCCGGAGCTGGAAGGCAGGCTGGTTGCCCAGCTTGAGTCATTGCCGGCAAAAATCGAACAGACGCTGGCCATGAGCGATAACATCAAGCAACTCTCCGAACAATTTGCCGACAAGCACCATGCCTTGTTTCTCGGGCGCGGCGCGCATTATCCGGTGGCGATGGAGGGCGCGCTCAAGCTGAAGGAGATTTCCTATATCCATGCCGAGGCCTATCCTGCGGGCGAACTCAAGCACGGCCCGCTGGCGCTGATAGATGCCGAGATGCCGGTGATTGCGGTGGCGCCGAATAATGAATTGCTGGAGAAGCTCAAATCCAATCTGCAGGAGGTGCGCGCGCGTGGCGGCAAGCTGATCGTGTTTGCTGACGATGCAGCAGGCTTTAAATCCTCAGAGGGCGTGCAGGTGTTAAGCGTGCCACATGTGGAGGATGACGTATCGGCAGTAATTTATACCGTGCCACTACAGCTGCTGGCCTATCATGTCGCGGTACTCAAGGGCACCGACGTGGACAAGCCTCGCAATCTGGCGAAATCGGTAACAGTGGAATAAAAGCCGGGACCGTAACAGACCCGGCCAGATGTTTCTGCTCAGGCAGTTTTATCGAGCTTGTCGAGTCCGAGTGCCTTCACGCCGAAATACACCACCACCGCAATCACCAGGAAATCAATGACAACCGATACGAAGTGCCCTGGCAATATCGCAACGGGGCCAAGGGTAAGCGTGGGCGTTTGCAAGCCTTCGGCGGCACCCAGCGCAATGCCTATGAGCGGGTTAATGACGTCGGTGACCAGCGCGGCCACGACCCTGGATACCGCGCCGCCCAGAATAAAACCTACAGCCAGCCCGACTACACCTTGTGTTCTTATGAAGTCCATAAAACCGTGCATGTGCCTGTCTCCCTTATCAGCCGGGAATTGAGTGGTACCGGGGGATTGGAGCAGGCAGGCGGGGTGGGGTCAACGTTTAGCGGGCAGGGGAATGTGGCGGCGAGCGAGCGCCCGCAGAGCACTGGCGCGTTGCTGGATGTTCCCGGCGGGCGGTGCGGTATTTGGCGAAAATGACAGATGATGGTGGGCCGTGTGCGGATCGAACGCACGACCAACAGATTAAAAGTCTGCTGCTCTACCGGCTGAGCTAACGGCCCAAATAATATAAAACGTGCTTAGTGCCTCGGCTCGCCCCCTTCTTCCCAGGGGCGACGAGGTGGGGATGAAGGCTGCCTATTGTAAACGTTGGCGGCGCCAAGACCAAGGTGTGTGGTACTTGCGGGCCACTATTGATAGCGGGTGGGGTCTGGAATGCTGGCGGCCTTGAAGCCCGCAGCACGCAGGCGGCAGGCATCGCAGCGGCCGCAGGCACGGCCGGCGTCATCGGCGCTGTAACAGGAGACGGTGGCGGCATAGTTCACCCCGAGCCGCAGCCCTTCGCGGATGATGTCGGCCTTGCTTAAATGGATGAGTGGGGCGTGCAGGGTGCAGCGGTGGCCTTCCACCCCCGCCTTGGTGGCGACATTGGCAAGGTGCTCGAAGGCCGCGATGAACTGTGGCCGGCAGTCCGGGTAGCCGGAGTAATCCACGGCGTTCACGCCGATAAAGATGTCTCCTGCCTTTAACACCTCGGCCCAGCCCAGCGCCAGGGCCAGCAGCAGGGTATTGCGCGCCGGAACATAGGTGACAGGTATGCCAGCGCTGGGCTGCTGTGGTATGTCGATGCTGACGTCGGTCAGGGCCGAGCCACCTATGGTGCCGAGATCGACCTGGATAACTTTGTGGTCAGCGGCGCCCAAGCTGCGTGAGCAGTGTTCTGCGGCGGCCAGTTCCGCGCGGTGGCGCTGGCCATAATCAACCGCCAGGGTATGGCACTCAAACCCCAGCCCGTGGGCAATGGCCAGTGTGGTGGCCGAGTCCATGCCGCCGGAGAGCAACACGACGGCGCGGGTGTGGGCAGCTGTGAAGGGGATGATGGCGGCGCTCATGGTTATTTAAGGGTAGGGGTGTCTCTAAAAAGGATGGATTTTGCTTCTTTATAGGCGCCATTCATTATTTGTTATTTGCCGGGGACATTGCCCCACAAATACTTATGCAGCTGGATTTGCATACGTACCGGCAGGCGGTCTTCGAGTATCCAGTCGGCGAGCTGGGTGGGGTTGAGTTCGCCGTGGCTGGGGGAAAACAGCAGCTCGCAGTGCTGTGCCAAAGCATGCTGGGCGATGGTGGCCTTGGCCCAGTCGTAGTCGGCACGATGGCAGAGTACGAATTTGACCTGATCGCCGGGCTTGAGATGGGCGATGTTTTCAAAACGGTTTTTCTCAGCTTCGCCGGAGCCGGGGGTCTTGATGTCCATGACCGTGGTGACGCGGGTATCGACGGGGGCGATGTCGAGTGCGCCGCTGGTTTCGAGGGATACCTGATAGCCCGCATCACACAGCGCGGACAGCAGACCGAGTGCGGCACGCTGGGCCAGCGGCTCACCGCCGGTGACGGTGACGTAATGCGGCGTGTACGCCGCGACACGGGCCAGTACGTCGGGCAGCGTCTGCCACTCGCCGCCCTGAAACGCGTAGGCGGTGTCGCAATAGCCGCAGCGCAGCGGACAGCCGGTGAGGCGGATGAATACAGTGGGCAGGCCTACAGTGCGGGTCTCGCCCTGTAGAGAGTGGAAGATTTCGGTGATACGCAGCCGTGTCTCCTGTGGCTGCGGCGCGGAGCGTATCCCAATGTCTGCGGCAGGGTGCATGTGCTCATTTTACACCCTGCCACAACGGGTTTTGCGCTAATGCCCCTCTTTCTTCATGCGCTGCAGGCGGTTATCGGCCAGTTGGGCGACGGAGGTGTTGGGGTAGGTCTGGATGACATCGTTAAGACTCTTGCGCGCTGCGTCCCATTTCCCCATCTCATAGTGTACAAAGCCGGCCTTGAGCATGGCGTCGGGGCGCTTGGGGCTGGCGGGTGATTTATCGACCAGGGTCTGAAATGCCTGCAACGCCTCCTTGAACTGGCGCGTGACATAGTGGGCCTCGCCCAGCCAGTACTGAGCATTATCGGCATTGGCACCTGCCGGGTAATGGGCCAGGTAGGCCTGAAACGCCGTGATGGCCTTTTCATAGCGCGCCTCCTTGAGCAGGGTGAAGGCCTGCTGATAGGTAGCGGACTCCTGCGCAGGGTCGGCTACCGCAGTGTCTGCAGTGGCCGGACCGGTGGTGGTTGCTTCAGGCAATCCCGCTGACGCATCGGCAGGTAACGCGGAGGCGTCGAGAGCAACGTCTGCCGTGGTATTTACGGCAGGACTGGCGGCCAGCCCACGCAGGCGCTGGTCAAAGTCCTGATTGGCGCTGCGTTGGCTTTCCTTGAGCTGCTGCAACTCATGGGTCTGTACCTCAAGCTTGCCACGCAGGCGTTGCAGCTCCTGTTGCAGCTCATCCATGCGCACGATGACTTCCGCCAGGCCCTGGCTCGCGGCCAGCCGCTCCAGGTGGGCGATGCGCTCCTCCTGGGTTGGCGGTCGGGCATCGTCCGCTGCTGCTGCCAGGAGTGGCAGCAGCAGGGCCCCGGTCAGGGCCAGTAAGCGGATGGCGATGGACATTATCTGCGGCTGGTGTAGACGATTTCGACGCGGCGGTTTTGCTGCCATGCGCTCTCGTCATGCCCAATAGCGACTGGCTTTTCCTCGCCGTAGCTCACCACCTGGAGTTGCTTGGTGGCGGCGCCTTCGGCCAGCAGCAGCTGACGCACCGAGTTGCCACGGCGTTCACCCAGGGCCAGGTTGTATTCGCGCGAGCCGCGCTCGTCGGCATGGCCTTCCACCGCGACAGCGGCGTTGGGCGTGCTGGCGAGGTATCTGGCGTGGGCCGAGACCGTAGCACGATCTTCCTGCCTGACTTCGCTGCTATCGAGATCAAAGTAGATGACGCGCCGTGATAACGGGCTGGAGGGATCATCCAGCGCATCACCCCGGAAGGCGCCACTGCCATCCATAGCGCTGGCGGCGGCGCCACTGTCGGCGGCGCTGCTGCGGTCTTCGACTGCGGCAGCAGATTTGGGGGTCGTGCTCTGGCACCCGACCAGGGCGACTGCGGACACCGTCAAGAGTAACAATTTTATGAAGAACTGCATACGGGGCTCCTTGGTATGTGGGGTAGGGAAGTTTAAGGTTTTGTATCGGTTTGTTGAGGTGTAATTCTGGGGCCGAATGGAGACCAGACCGCTTCACGCACATCACCCTCTTGCAACAGCAGGCGATTGTGCACACGGCCGTCCACGGATACGGCCATAAGTGTACCGCGAGTGCCTTCATTGGTGGCGTAAATAATCATGGCGCCATTTGGTGCAAAGCTCGGCGATTCGTCCAGTGTGCGGTCGGAGAGCACGCGCACCCCCCCTGTTTTCAGATCCAGTAGCCCAATGCGGTACTGGCCGCCGGTGCCGTGTACCATGGCAAGCTGCTTGCCGTCGGGGGAGAACACACCGCGCGCATTGTAGTCGCCTTCGAAGGTGATACGTGCTGCGTCGCCGCCATTGGCTGGCATGCGGTACAGCTGCGGGCGACCGCCGCGGTCAGAGGTGAATACCAGCGTGGCGCCATCGGGCGACCAGACCGGCTCGGTATCAATCGCCAGATTGTTGGTGAGGCGCTGGAGGGTGCGGGCGGCGAGGCTCATCACGTAGATTTCAGGGTTGCCGTCCTTGGACAGCGTGAGCGCGAGCCGGCTGCCATCGGGGGACCAGGCAGGTGCGCCATTCAGCCCGGGGTACGAGGCGATCAGCTCCCGCCTGCCAGTGACTATTTCCTGGATGTAGATCTGCGCGCGCTTGTTTTCAAACGTCACGTAGGCCAGCCGGGTGCCGTCGGGTGACCAGGCAGGCGAGAGCAGTGGCTGCTTGGAGTTCAGGATAGACTGCGGGTTGTGGCCATCGGCGTCAGACACCTGTAGCGAGTAACTCTGTGCTGGCGGTTTGCCTGCGACAGCAATGTAGGCGATGCGCGTGTTAAACGCGCCCCGTTCGCCGGTCAGCTTTTCATAGATGATATCGCTGATCTGGTGTGCCGTGCGGCGCATGTCCGCAGTGCTCGTCGGAATGCTGTAGCCGACCAGCTGGATACCCTGGAATACGTTGAACAACTGGAACTGTACCATATACTGCCCGGCGCCCAAGGCGCGGACCTTGCCGATCACCAGCCCTTCAACTCCCAATACCCGCCAGTCGCGGAAGTTGACCTCGCCGGCCTCGCGCGGCCGTGCCAGCAGATCGCGATCCGGCAGCGGCGCAAAACGCCCGCTGCGCTTCAGGTTGGCGGCGATGATCGCGCCGATGTCTTCCGGCGGTGCGCCCTGCCCCTCAGCCCCAAACGGCACCACGGCAATGGGCAGTGCGCCCGGCACGCCTTCGGTGATCTCTATGGTCAGCGCTGCCTGCGCGCCAGAGCATGGCAGCCACAGCGCGAACAGGCAGTACAGCAGGTGTTGTCTGGTCAGCATGTGTCCTCAGGGTTTAAAGATGAAAGTCAATTCACGAAAGCTTTCGAACAGAGTCGGATCGGGCGGTAACGGCAGGGGCGAGGCCTTGTATACCGCGCTTACCACTGAACGATCAAACACGGCATCACCACTGCTGGTCGTGATCCGCGCCTCAATCACCTCGCCGCCGGGAATCAGCCGCACCGTTACCGTGCAGGACATGCCGGACTGAGCGCTCAGCGGCCGCAGCCAGCGGCTTTTTACCCGGTTCGTTATCAGCGGGATGTACTGGGCAATCAGCGTTTGGGCCTGGTTGTCGCGCGCGGCCTGTTCTTCCGAGGCGAGCTGATCCTTGAGCAATTGTTCGGCCTCTTTGCGCTGCCGTGCCTCCTTTTCTGCCTTATGTCTTTTTTCAGCCTCGATTTTACGTTGCGCCTCAGCTGCGGCCAAGCGCTTTTCTTCTTCGCGCCGTAACTGCTCGGCGCGCTGTTTGGCCTCTTCGGCCTGCTTCTCTTTCAGGGCGGCTTCGCGTTTGGCAGCTTCCTGGCGTTTTTGTTCCGCTGCCTGTTGCTCCTGCCGGGCCTGCTCTTGCTGCCGGACAAGCTCCTGCTGGACCTGTTCCTGCTGCCGGGCCTCTTCCGCCACCCGTTGGACCTCCTCCTCAGCCTGACGTTTTTCATCTTCAAGCCGCTGTTTTTCTGCCTCCTGTTCGGCACGCCGTTTGCGCTCGGCCTCCTCCTGTTGCTGCTGTGCGGCCTTGCGTGCGCTGTCGTCGACCACGGTAGCCTGCACTACGGCGTCTTGCGTGCCGGCAGACTGGGGCTTGGGTGTCCAGTCGAGGCTGATGACCAGCATGGCGATCAGCACGAGGTGCACCAGCACGGCCAGCACCACCGCTCGCATATTGTTGCGTATTGCTTTAAACATCAGGCGTGGTTATTGGCGGCCAGGTGCGGGTGGAGACTGGGTAACCAGGCCCACGCTGGCTGCGCCCGCGCCTTGCAGCAGGGTCATGGTGTTAATGACGCGCCCATAATCGACGTTTCTGTCACCCCGTACCAGTACCGGTGTGTCGGGCTGGTTGCGCAGCACTGCACTGACCCGCTGGCTGAGTGTGGCTTCGTCGAGCGGCCGCTCCTTGCCATCACCGACGTTCAGATAGAGGTCCCCTTGTGCGTCCACCGTAATCACCAGCGGCTCTTTCTTGTCTGGCTCCAGTGGCGTGCTGGCGGCCTGTGGTAGATCCACCTTGACGCCTTGCGCGAGCAAGGGCGCGGTGATCATGAAGATTACGAGCAGCACCAGCATCACGTCGATATAGGGTACGACGTTCATTTCTGACATCGGCGAGCGCCGTTTGCGTTCGCGCGTCATTATACGTGTGCCTGCCGTTGCAGGATGGTGGAAAACTCCTCCAGGAAGGCGTCATAGCGGCTGTGCAGGCGTTCGACGTCATCGGCGAAGCTGTTGTAGGCGATCACCGCCGGTATGGCCGCGAACAGGCCCATGGCAGTCGCAATCAGGGCCTCGGCGATGCCGGGTGCGACCATGGCGAGCGTGGCCTGATGCACGTTGCCCAGCCCGATGAACGAATTCATGATGCCCCACACGGTGCCGAACAGGCCGATGTAAGGGCTGGTGGAGCCTACTGTGGCGAGAAACGACAGGTTGACCTCCAGCGCCTCCACCTCCCGCGACAGCGCAACGCGCATGGTGCGCTGCGCGCCTTCCAGTACCGCCATCGGCTCCACACCGGTCTGTTTGCGCAGGCGCGCAAACTCCTTGAAGCCGGCCTCAAAAATCGCCTCCAGCCCTCTCGGGTCAGGTCGCCGCGTCACTTGCTCGTACAGCAGGTTGAGATCATTGCCCGACCAGAACCGCTTTTCAAACAGGTCTGCCGCTGCGCGTGTCGCTTGCAGTGAGCCGCGTTTGATAAAAATCATGCTCCACGATACCAGCGAGACGACCAGCAGCAACAGCATGACCAGTTGCACCAGCAGGCTGGCATTGAGTATGAGATGCAGGATGGACAGGTCAGAGGTCAAGGCAAAGCTCCCCGGTGATGGTTTTCGGTATGGCGCACGCCCTGAGTGTGGCGTGATTGAGGCAGGCGAGCCGGACACGGCCCGCGCAGTGTACGGGCCCGGCCTGAGCGGCGCGCACCTGCTGCTCGAAGGCCAGGCTGGCATGGCCGCGTTCGATGAGTTTTACCGTCACGTGCAGCAATTGATTAAAGTGGGCCGGTTTGAGGAAGTCCAGGCTTATCTCACGCACCGCAAAAATCACGCCCTCTTCGCGTAGCAGGGCATCCTGCTCGAAACCCAGTGTGCGCAGCCATTCCGTGCGCGCACGCTCCATGAATTTGAGATAGTTGGCATAATACACTACCCCGCCGCTGTCGGTATCTTCGTAATAGACCCGGATTGGCCAGGAAAATTCTCCCGACTCAGGCATCGTCGTTAAATAAGTCCGGCGAGGTGGCGGGGCTGGCATGGTTTTGCGGCGGTTTGAGTCCGAAGTGCTGGTAGGCGGCCCGGGTGGCGACGCGCCCGCGGGGGGTGCGCATGAGGAAGCCCTGCTGAATCAGAAACGGCTCCAGTACGTCTTCGATGGTGTCGCGCTCCTCGCCCAGTGCTGCGGCAAGGTTGTCCAGGCCGACCGGCCCGCCGTCGAATTTTTCAATTACGGCCAGCAGCAGCTTGCGATCCATCATGTCGAAACCGTTGCTGTCGACATCAAGCATGGCGAGTGCCTGATCCGCGATGTCACCTGTGATGCGTCCTGCGGCCTTGACCTCGGCGAAGTCGCGCACGCGGCGCAGCAGGCGGTTGGCGATGCGCGGTGTGCCGCGCGAGCGCCCGGCAATCTGGACGGCGCCGTCCGGATCAAGGGCAAGATTCAGAATCTGCGCCGAGCGCTGCACGATCAGCTGCAGGTCGGCGCGCGTATAAAATTCCAGTCGCTGCACGATGCCGAAGCGGTCGCGCAGAGGTGAAGTAAGCAGCCCGGCGCGGGTGGTGGCGCCGACCAGTGTGAACGGCGGCAGGTCGAGCTTGATCGAGCGCGCCGCCGGGCCCTCTCCGATCATGATGTCGAGCTGATAGTCTTCCAGCGCAGGATAGAGGATTTCCTCCACCACCGGGCTCAGGCGGTGTATCTCGTCCACGAACAGCACGTCATTCGGCTCCAGGTTGGTGAGGATGGCGGCGAGATCGCCGGGGCGCTCCAGCACCGGTCCTGAGGTGTGTTTGAGGTTGACCCCCATCTCGTGGGCAATAATGTGCGCGAGCGTGGTCTTGCCGAGCCCCGGCGGGCCGAAGATGAGTACGTGATCCAGTGCCTCCTGGCGTGCCCGCGCGGCGCGGATGAAGATGTCCATCTGTTCGCGCACTGGCGCCTGGCCAACGTAGTCGGCCAGGCGTTTGGGCCGCATGGCGCGGTCTACGCTGTCATCGTCGCGTGCGGCAGCCTGAGGGGAGATGAGGCGGTCGGTGTCTATCATGGCAGGGCTATCTTACGCCTTGGCCATGGATTGCAATGCACGGCGGATGATCTGCTCGCTGCTGAGTCCGGCGCTGTCAAGGGTATGCACCATGCGGCTCGCCTCCTGCGGCTTATAGCCGAGCGCGATCAGTGCGCGTACGGCATCACTTGCCGGGTCGGTCTTCTCGCTCAGTGGCACGGCTGCCGACCCGGCAGCAAGCGCAGGGCCGATATGCCAGTCGCTCAGGCGGTCGCGCATTTCGAGAATCAGGCGCTCGGCGGTCTTTTTGCCGACGCCGGGCAGGCGGGTGAGGCTTGCGCTGTCATTGTCTTGCACGCAACGGGCAAAGCCGGCGACGGTGATACCGGACAAAATGGTGAGCGCTACCCTGGCGCCAATGCCGTTGACCTTGAGCAGGTTGCGGAAGAAGAGGCGTTCGGCCTCGGTGGCGAAGCCGAACAGCAGGTGTGCATCGTCGCGCACTACCAGATGGGTGTGCAACACGACCTCGCTGCCGGTTGGCGGCAGTTCGTAAAACGTGGACATCGGTGCCTCAATATCATAGCCCACACCCTGCACCTCCAGCGTGAGTTGCGGCGGTTGCCGGGTAAGCAGAATGCCGCGTAGCCGGCCGATCATCGGCGCGACCGCCGCAAACGTTGCCCGCCCGCCAGTGCGGCGGCGGGTGTCAGCTGATGGCCATGGCACAGCGCCACGGCCAGTGCGTCGGCAGCATCCGCCTGCGGCTTCCCGGGAAGCTTGAGCAGCACGCATATCATGTGCTGCACTTGCGCCTTGGCGGCATTGCCGCGCCCGACCACGGCCTGTTTGATTTCCGCCGGTGTGTACTCGGTAATTTCGAGGCCCTGTGTGACGCCGGCGCAGATTGCCGCGCCGCGTGCGTGCCCGAGCTTGAGCGCGGAATCGGCGTTGCGATGCATGAATACACGTTCAACGGCCATGATGTCAGGACGGTGGCTGGCAACAAGTTCTGTCATGCTTTCGAAAATGACTTTCAGGCGCTCCGCCAGCGGCCCATCGGGCAGCCGTATGCAGCCGCTGGTGACATAGCACGACCGGCCGTTTGCAATATCGATCACCCCAAAACCGGTGAGGCGCGAGCCGGGATCAACGCCAAGGATACGGATGTGTGTCACGCCGTTTTGGGCATCACGGTATCGGGGATGTCTGCATTGGAATATACATTCTGCACGTCGTCGAGGTCCTCCAGCATGTCGAGCAGTTTGACCATGCGCTGTCCATCGTCCATGCCAAGCGTGGCACTGGTGGATGATTGCATGGTGACCTCGCCCTGTTCCGGTGCGAGCCCTGCCGCGCTCATCGCCTGCTTGACGCTGAGAAACTGTTCGGGTGAGGTGAGCACGTCGATGGAGCCGTCATCGTGGGTGATGATGTCGTCGGCTCCCGCCTCCAGCGCCGCTTCCATGATACTGTTTTCATCGCTGCCCGGCGCGTAGGAGAACACGCCACGCTGGGTGAACAAATAGGCCACCGACCCGTCGGTGCCGAGGTTGCCGCCGCACTTGGTGAAGGCGTGGCGTACCTCGGCCACGGTGCGCACCCGGTTGTCGGTCATGCAATCGACTATTACCGCCGCACCGCCCGGGCCGTAGCCCTCATAGCGCACCTCTTCGTAGTGTTCACCTTCAAGCTTGCCGGCGCCGCGCTTGGTCGCACGCTCGATGGTATCGCGCGTCATGTTCTGATCCAGCGCCTTGTCGATGGCGTGACGCAGACGCGGGTTGGTGGCGGGGTCGCCACCGCCCATGCGCGCGGATACGGTGATTTCACGGATAAGCTTGGTGAATATCTTGCCGCGTTTGGCGTCCTGGGCGCCCTTGCGATGCTGAATATTGGCCCATTTGGAATGACCTGCCATGTACCCCGTCCTGCCGTGAGTCCTGCCGGGCATTCTAGCACTGCGCAGCGGCAACAAAAACAGCCGATGTAACGGTCTGAATCTGTCCCGGAGCGGGACGGGCTATTCAGCCGGGGCCAGGGTTGGGCTGTATAGCCGGTATTTGTTTTTGCCAGCCTGTTTGGCGCAGTACATGGCGCTGTCGGCGTTATGGAATAGGGTCTCAGCGTCGACTCCATCGGCAGGGTAAAGCGCGATGCCGATGCTGGCGGTGGTGAACAGCTCCTGCTTGCCGATCACGAATGCGCGCGCCAGCATTTCAAGTATTTTTTGTGCCACCAGCTCCGCATCACGCCGTCTGGCGATATTGGTCAGCAGCGCAGTGAATTCGTCGCCGCCGAGACGGGCGACGGTGTCGGCGCTGCGCACGCAACCCATGAGGCGTTCGGCGGCGATGCGCAGCAGTTGGTCGCCGACCGCATGACCTTGCGTGTCGTTGATCGTCTTGAAATCGTCGAGATCGATAAACAGCACCGCCAGCATTTGACTCTGGCGGCTGGCCTGGGCCAGCATCTGCTGCAGGCGATCGTCGAACAGCAGGCGGTTGGGCAGGCCGGTGAGCGCATCATGATGGGCAAGATGATAAAAGCGCTGCTCCTTGTGCTTGAGTGTGCTGATGTCGCTGAAGATGGCGACATAATTGATGATGCTGCCCGCGTCATCACGGATGATGACGATGTTTTCCCATTCCGGGTAGACCTCGCCGTTCTTGCGCCGGTTCCAGATTTCACCCTGCCATTGGCCTGTGCGCGCAAGGCTGGCCCACATGGTTTTGTAAAAAGCCTCATCGTGGTGACCAGACTTCAGTATTTTAGGATTCTTGCCGATCACTTCCCCGGCGCTGTAGCCGGTGATGGTGCAAAACGCCGGATTCACATACTCGATGTTTTTGTGCGCGTCGGTGATGACCACGCCCTCCATGATGTTTTCCAGAATCTTGGCTGCCAACGGCAGATTTCCCATAGCTCTTACCCTTGTTACTCCAGCGCGACGGTTTCCAGGTAATCCGGTAGCACCACCTGCCAGCCCAGTTGTTCTTCGATGTGCTGCCGCAGGCCGTCCGCGGCGGCGGGCTCGCCGTGGGTGATGAAGGTGGTGCGAGGGGGCGCATCAAAATGCCGCAGCCAGTCGATGATTTCGACATAATCTGCATGCGCGGAGAGATTGTCGAGCGCCGCCACTTCGGCGTGCACCGGTATGTATTCGCCGTGAATCTTGACCGATTCGGCACCATCCAGCATCGCCGCACCGCGCGTGCCCCCGGCCTGGAAGCCGGAAAACAGAATGGTATTGCGCGCATCAGGCGCGAACGCCTTGAGGTGGTGCAGCACGCGCCCACCGGTCGCCATGCCGCTCGCGGAGATAATGATCATCGGCCCCTTGCGCCGGTTGAGCGCCTTGGACTCTTCGACACTGTTGACGTACTTTACCATGCCCGATATCGCCTCACATTCCTGAGGGGTGAGGCGATGTATGTCTGCATTATCGCAGAAGATATTTGTGGCGCTTGTGGCGAGCGGGCTGTTGAGAAACACCGGGATGTCGGGGATAGTGCCGGCGTCTTTCAGCAAGCGGAGGTAATGCAGCAAGGTCTGCGTGCGGCCCACCGCAAAGGCCGGAATCAGCACCATACCACTGCGTGCGACAGTGCGGTTGATGACTTCTGCCAGCTCTTCCTGCGGATCAGACTGGTCGTGACGGCGGTTGCCGTAGGTCGACTCTATTACCAGGTAGTCTGTATGCTGTATGGGGCGTGGTGCATACATGGTAGGGTCATGCGGGCGCCCCAGATCACCTGAAAACAGCAGGCGCATGTGCGTATCACTGAGCAGCGCACACGCTGAACCGAGGATGTGGCCATTGGGAATCAGCCGCAACGTCAGGCCGGCACCCAGATCAGCATCGTGCTCGAAGGCTATGGGTGACAGCTGGCGCAAGGCGTTCCTGGCGTCCTCTTCTGTGTACAGCGGCAGTGCCGGGGCATGTTTGGAATAGCCGCGCTTGTTGGCGTAGCGCGCCTCTTCTTCCTGCAGGTAACCACTGTCCGGCAGCAAAATGCCGCACAAGTCACGGGTTGCGGCGCTGCAATACACCTTGCCCTTAAAGCCGTTTTTGATCAGTAACGGGAGATAGCCGCTGTGGTCAAGGTGGGCGTGCGTGAGCACGACAGCATCGATTTCGCGGGGATCCACCGCCAATGCCGCGCGATTACGCAAGCGCAGCTGTTTGTAGCCCTGAAACAGACCACAATCCACCAGTATTTTTCTGCTACCGCAGGTGACCAGGTACTTGGAGCCGGTGACGGTACCGGTCGCACCCAGAAAACGTATCTTCACCTGCCTCTCCTTTAAGGTTGCCTGCGTAAGGCCCGAGCCTGCCACACTACTGGCAACAGTGTGGCGCACATGTCATGGCCTGCTTGACCTATATCAAACAGGCCGTGACATGGTTAACATACAATACAAATGGCTCTGATGGCATGCCATACCCATCAATTTATTTAGCTGGCAAGAACCATGCCCAACTATATACTCTGGTTTGACAAGATTGGCTTGCAGGATTTGCCTGTGGTCGGCGGCAAGAATGCCTCGCTGGGTGAGATGTACTGCGCGCTGGGTGCGCAGGGCGTGAAGGTGCCCAATGGCTTTGCCGTCAGCGCGCAGGCCTACTGGCATGTACTTGACAGTGCGGGCGTGCGCGATGAATTGCAGCGCCTGATGACGGGTATTGACACGCAGGGTGTGGCCGAGCGCGCGCGGCGCGGTGCGCTCGCGCGTGACCTGGTTCGTGGCGCGGGTATTCCGGAAGACCTGTGGGGCGAGATACGCGAGGCCTACGACAAGCTGTGCGCGCAGTATGGAGCGGCGCAGACCGATGTTGCCGTGCGCTCATCTGCCACCGCCGAAGACCTGCCCACGGCCTCATTCGCCGGGCAGCAGGAAAGCTATCTCAATATCTGCGGCCACGGTGCGTTGCGCGAGGCGGTAATCAAATGCCTGGCCAGCCTGTTTACCGACCGCGCCATTTCCTATCGCATCGACCAGGGCTTCGATCATTTTCAGGTGGCCCTTTCCGTCGGTGTGCAAAAGATGGTGCGTTCGGATCTCGCCGCGAGCGGTGTGATCTTTACCCTCGACACAGAGACCGGTTTCCGCGATGTAATTTTTATCACAGGCAGCTACGGCCTGGGCGAAAATATTGTGCAAGGCACGGTGGATCCGGATGAATTCTATGTGTTCAAGCCCACCCTGCGTGCCGGTCATCAGCCGCTGATCAGGCGTCGCGCAGGCAGCAAGCAGTTGCGCATGGTGTACGCCGAGGGCGGAGTGGGAGCCTCTACACGTAACCTTGCCGTGCCGGAGGCCGAACGCAGAAAATTCTGTATCAGCAACGACGAAGTGATGACGCTGGCCGATTACGCGCTCAAGATCGAAGATTATTATTCACGTCAGGCGGGACACGACCAGCCGATGGACATCGAGTGGGCCAAGGATGGCGTTAGCAACGAATTATTTATTGTGCAGGCGCGGCCTGAAACCGTGCAATCGCAACGCCGTGGCGATGTGCTGGAAACCTACGTGCTGGAAGAGCACGCCGCGCCGGTGTTGCAGGGCAAGAGCGTGGGACAGAAAATCGGCGCAGGTATGGCGCGTCTCATCGCCGGTGTCGACCACCTGGCAGATTTCCAGCCCGGCGAGGTGCTGGTGGCCGAGACCACCACGCCCGACTGGGAGCCGGTGATGAAGCAGGCCGCCGCTATCGTGACCAGCCGCGGTGGCCGCACCTGCCATGCCGCCATCGTGGCGCGCGAGTTGGGCATTCCCGCGGTGGTGGGTGCGGAGGGCGCGCTACAGGCGCTGGTGTCCGGCGAGGAATTTACGGTGTCATGTGCCGAAGGCGATGTGGGGAATATCTACCGCGGAAAATTGAACTACCGGGTAGAGCGCGCTGAGCTCACAAATCTCGACAGGCCACACACAAAAATCATGATGAATCTGGCCGATCCGGATCAGGCCTTCGGGATGTCTTTCATCCCCAACGACGGTGTGGGCCTCGCGCGCATCGAGTTCATTATCAACAGCAGCATCAAGGTTCATCCGCTCGCGCTGCTGTACCCAGAGCGTATCACCGATCGCCGTGTGCGCAAGGAGATAGAAGCGCTGACCACAGGCTACAAGGACAAAAGCGAATATTTTGTTGCGCGGCTGGCCGAGGGCGTGGCGACCATCGCCGCCGCATTTTACCCCAAGCCGGTAATCGTACGGCTGTCGGATTTCAAATCGAACGAGTACGCCAGCCTTGTCGGCGGCAAGGATTTTGAACCGCAGGAAGAAAATCCCATGCTGGGGTTTCGCGGTGCGGCACGTTACACCCATCCTGACTATGCTGAGGGTTTTGCGCTGGAGTGTCGTGCGCTGAAACGCGTACGTGAGGAGATGGGCCTCACCAACGTCAAGCTCATGGTGCCTTTCTGCCGCCGGGTGGAGGAGGGCGAACGGGTCATTGCCGCGCTGGCGCAGCATGGGCTGGAGCGCGGCAAAAATGAGCTGGAAGTGTATGTGATGTGCGAGATACCCAACAACGTCATGCAGATCGACGCATTCGCGAAGCTGTTCGACGGCTTTTCCATCGGCTCAAACGATCTTACCCAGCTTACGCTGGGCGTCGATCGCGATTCCGCGCTGGTGGCGTTCGAGTTTGACGAGCGTGACCCCGGCGTGCTGGAGATGATGCGGCTGGCGGTGGAGGGTGCGCGCCGCAACGGGCGCCATTCCGGCATCTGTGGACAGGCACCGTCGGATTATCCCGAGGTGGCGGAGTTTCTGGTGCGCACGGGCATCGACTCCATATCACTCAATCCGGACACCGTGCTCAAGACCACGTTGCGCATCGTGCAACTGGAGGCGGATTTGAAACAAGCGCCCGGCGCGAAATGATATGACTGCACAATCCCGGCTGCTGGCGCGAGTGGATTTCGATAGGCTTATCCAGACGCTTGCAGCTCAGGGTTACCGCGTAATGGGGCCGCGTGAGCGCGCCGGTGCCATTATGTTCGACGAGATCGCGCGCGCAGAGGATTTACCTGTCGGTCTTGTGAGTGCGCAGCAGCCCGGCAGTTACCGGCTCGAAGATTCAGGCAATGGACGGTTTTTTGATTACGTGCACGGCCCCGAATCGCTCAAGCGATTGCTGTTTGCGCCGGAAGAGCGGCTGTGGACGGTATCCGCCGAGGGTATGGTTTCCTTCAAGGAGACGCTGCCCGAGGCGCGGCCCGTCGCGGTGATCGGAGCGCGCGCGTGTGACATCGCAGGCATGCAGGTGCAGGATCGTACATTTCTGGCGGGCAGCCACAACCCCTATGCCGACCCGTATTATCAGACACGGCGCGAAAATCTGTTTATCGTCGCGGTGAACTGCACGCGCTCGGCGACGACGTGCTTCTGCGCCTCGATGGATACCGGCCCGCGTGCCCGCGGAGGTTATGATCTTGCGCTCACCGAACTGGAAGATGATTTTCTGCTGGAATCTGGCAGCGCGGCAGGTGCGGTGGTACTTGCCGCGTTGTCGCTGAGAAGTGCAGAGGCGGGAGATGAGGCTTCTGCGGCGCAGGCCATCGAGGTCGCAGCGGTATCACAGACACGGCGCATGGACAGCACCGATATCCAGGCGCTGCTGTTTGACAATCTCGAACATCCGCGCTGGGATGATGTGGCGGAGCGCTGCCTGTCGTGCGGCAATTGCACTATGGTATGCCCCACCTGTTTCTGTCACCGCGAGACGGACGTGACCTCGCTCGACGGCGCCGTGAGCGAACACCGGCGCCAGTGGGATTCCTGCTTTGCGCTGGATCACAGCTACCTGCACGGCGCGCAGATCCGTCCGCAGATCCGCCAGCGTTACCGCCAGTGGCTCACGCACAAGCTTGCCTCATGGATCGAGCAGTTCGGCACCAGCGGCTGCGTGGGCTGTGGGCGCTGCATCACCTGGTGCCCCACCGGTATCGACCTGATTGAGGAAGTGAATGCCATCCGCGCCACCCCCGGGGCGCAGAAGGCCACAGATATATGAGCGCTATGGCGCACGCCATCAATCCGTATCTGCCGCAGCGTGCGGAGGTGGTGGAGCGGCTGGAGGAAGGGCGCGATATCTTCACGCTGCGCCTGCGTCTGTGCGATGAAACTGCGCGCGCGGCATACAGTTTTCAGCCCGGCCAGTTCAACATGTTGTATCTGATCGGCGCGGGCGAGGTGGCGATCTCGATAGTCTCCGACCCCGATAATCCGGGGCTCATCGATCACACGATACGCGCGGTGGGGCGCGTCACGCAGGGCCTGCAGCAACTCAAGCCGGGCGACACACTGGGCCTGCGCGGCCCGTTCGGGCGCGGCTGGCCGCTGGAGGCGGCGCGCGGACGCAGCCTGTTACTGATTACCGGCGGCCTCGGCTGCGCCCCGACCACCTCCATGATCCACTATGCGCTGCAACGCCGCGCGCAATATGGCGCGCTCACCATATGTCACGGCGTGAAGCATCCGGACGATCTCATTTACACCGATCGCATTCAGAGCTGGTGCGGCGCGCCGGACACCCAGGTGCTGCTGACGGCGGACAAGGGTACGCCGGAATGGCGTGGCCGCGTGGGCCTGGTCACGCAAACACTGGACGATGTAGAGCCGGAGTTGTTCAAGGGTGTGGCCATGATGTGCGGGCCGGAGCCGATGATGCGTGCGGTGGCGGAAAGCCTGCTCCAGCGCGGCATGGCGCTGGATGATATTTATCTCTCGCTGGAGCGCAACATGCACTGCGCGGTGGGACATTGCGGACATTGCATGTTCGGCGGCAAATTCATCTGCAAGGACGGCCCGGTGTTTGCCTACGCCGAGGTGCGCACCTTGCTGGCGGTAAAGGGTTTTTGACATGACACAGAAACTGCGCATCGCCGTGCACAAGTTTGCCTCCTGCGACGGCTGCCAGATTCAGTTTTTGAATCTGGAGCAGGATCTGCTCACCCTGGCGCGCCAGGTGGAGATTGTGCATTTCGCCGAGGCCACCAGCGTCATGCAGCCGGGCCCGTATGACGTGTCTTTTGTGGAGGGCTCGATTTCAACCTCGGCGGATTTACAGCGCATCCAGCAGGTGCGCGCTGCGAGCCGCATGCTCATCACCATCGGCGCGTGCGCCACCGCAGGGGGTCTGCAGGCGCTGCGCAACTGGCAGGATCACGGCGAGTTTGTGCGCGCGATCTATGCGCGCCCCGATTACATCGACAGCCTCGCGCAGTCCACGCCCGTCTCGGCGCACGTCAAGGTGGATGCCGAGTTGTGGGGCTGTCCGATCGACCAGCAGCAGTTGAAGCGCGTACTGGGCGACGTACTTGCGCGCATCACGCCGCGCATACCCGGCGAGTCGGTCTGCATGGAATGCAAGCGCGCGGGCAATGTGTGCGTACTGGTCGCCAAGGCGGAGCCGTGCCTGGGCCCCGTCACGCGCACCGGCTGCGGAGCACTGTGCCCGCGCTATGAGCGCGACTGTTACGGCTGCTTCGGGCCGCAGGAGGACGGCAACGCGCGCGCGCTGGGCCGCCGTTTTCAGGCGCTGGGTCTGTCCGCTGACGAGATCGTGCGCCGCTTCCGTTTCATCAACGGCTGGGCGCCCGCGATGCAGGCGGCGGCATCCGCGTGGGAGAAGCCGGCGATGTCCGTGAGCCGCCCGCATGAGTGATCGCCGTATCGAGGTTCCGGTATTGGCCCGCGTCGAAGGTGAGGGCGCGCTGTATGTGCGCATCGCGGACAGACGGGTGACGGAGCTGCGTCTCGAGATTTTCGAACCACCGCGCTTTTTTGAAAAGTTTCTGGAAGGGAGAAGCTGGAAGGAAATTCCGGACATGGTCGCGCGCATCTGCGGCATTTGCCCGGTCGCCTACCAGATGAGCGCGGTGCATGCCATCGAAGCGGCGTTCGGCGTGGTAATCACCCCCGAGATACGCCAGCTGCGGCGGCTCTATTACTGCGGCGAGTGGATGGAGAGTCACAGCCTGCACATCCACCTGCTGGCCGCGCCGGATTTTCTCGGCTTTCCCGACGCGATGGCGCTGGCCCAAAAACATCCGGACATCGTGCGCCGCGGCATGCGCCTGCAAGGGCTGGGCAACAGTATTGTGAGCCTGCTGGGTGGGCGTTCCGTGCACCCGGTGGGCGCCCGCGTGGGCGGATTCTACCGCGCGCCGGACGCAGCCGCAGCGGCGGAGTTGCTTGAGCGCCTGCGCGCGGCGGTGAACGATGCGGAAGATCTGGTGCGCTGGACGGCGCAACTCGAACTACCGGCCGTCATCCGCCACGCGCCGTTTATTTCGCTGCACCATGCAGCGGAATATCCGATGAACGAAGGCCGCATTGTTTCGTGCGAAGGGCTCAGCATCGGTGCCGAAGAATTTGAAGACTACGTCGAAGAGCGGCAGGTGCCGCACTCCACCGCGCTGCATGCGACGCTGGACGGGAAGCCCTATTGGGTTGGGCCGCTCGCGCGCGTCAACAACAATCTCGATCATCTGCCCGCCGCCAGCGCACGGCTGTTACGTGAGACCGGCATCGTCTGGCCCAGCCGCAATCCGTATCACAGCATCGTGGCGCGCGCGCTGGAGGTGCACATCGCGCTCACCGAGGCCGTTGCCATCCTGGAGCACTACCGCGTGCCGGATCGGGCCTATGTCGAGGTCGAGCCGCGCGCGGGCATCGGCATGGCCTGCACCGAGGCGCCGCGCGGCATCCTGTGGCAACGCTATGAATTCGATGCTGCGGGAATAGTAAAAAAATCGCGCATCGTGCCACCCACGAGCCAGAATCAGGCGCAGATCGAAGCGGATCTGCGTGCGTCCGTCGAGGAAAACATCGATCTGGATGATGCCGCGTTGCGCGCACACCTGGAGGCCGGCATACGCAACTACGATCCGTGCATCTCGTGCTCCACGCACTTTCTCGATCTCACGGTGGAGCGCACATGATCCGCGTGATCGGCGTAGGTTCACCATGGGGCGACGATCAGGCCGGCTGGCTTGCCGCCGAAGCGCTGCGCGGCCTGTTTGAGGACGATCGCGTGGAGGTGAAAACGCTGGATCGCCCCGGCCCGGCGCTGTGCGAACACTGGCAGCGCAACGACAGCGTCGTGCTGCTGGATGCGGTGCGCGCGCAGGGTGAGATCGGGCGCATCCACTGCGTGGAAGGCGCAGCGATCGCAGACCTCGGCGGCGCATCGCTGTCGAGCCACGGCTTCGGCGTGGCGGCGGCGGTGGCACTGGCGGCGGCGCTTGAGGCCATGCCCAGGCGTCTTTGCCTGCTTGGGCTTGAGGTCAGCGACAGCGGGCGCAGCGCCGGATTGAGCGCCGAGGCGGAGCGGTGTGTTCCGCAACTGACCGCCGCCGCGCATGCTCAAGTGACGACCTGGTTAAATGATTAGGGAACCTATGATTTATTCGAGAAACGTCATTCCCGCGCAATCGGGAATCCAGCAATCCACTGAATTTACAGCACCGGAATGACGGCACATCATATATCCAATAGGGGGTGGCTATGGACGTGATATTGATATTGGCCGGCGGCGTACTGCTGGGTATTCTGCACAGCTTCGACCCCGATCATATTGCCGCGATGACGGCGCAGGTCGCGCCCGGTGCGCCGCCACGTCATGCGCAGCGTTCGGGTTTGCTGTGGGGCTGCGGGCACAGTGTTGCGCTGTGCGCGACCGCCCTCACGCTTGCAGTGCTCGGCATGCGCGTCGCGCCTGTGTTTGAAACTGGTTTTGAGGTGGCGGTCGGCGCGGTGCTCATCATGCTCGGTCTGTGGCGGGTGAGCATTACACTGCGCGACGGACGTAAAGCGCAGGCAAACAGCCATACATCGTCCATGCTTCCGCTCTGGGTCGGTATGCTGCACGGCCTCGCAGGTACGGCGGGCATCATGATTATGGCGCCGCTGTTGCTGCTTGAATCGCTGCCCGCCTATGCAGCGTATCTCGTCTGCTTTTCCGCCGGCAGCATTTTGTCGATGACGCTGTTTACGTCGGCACTGGCGCGCGCGCAGGGCGCGTTGGTCACACGCCTGCGACAGGGGCGCGTGTGGCTCGGCGCCGGGGCGGGCATGCTCAGCTCCGGCGTGGGGGTGTGGTGGCTGCTGGGCGGCGCCCTTGCCGCCTGAGGCCACTGCGAGCCGCCGTACTTCGTTAAAAATACCGCCGAATATTGATCCAGATCAAAGCGTCTCAAGTGCCCGATTTCTACCATGATTTAGTGTCACATGAATCGATGTGATGAGACAGCCTGGATCACATTATCGAGGAGAGTCATCATGGCAAATAACAGCAAACAACCGATAGAAGCCCCGGCAAAATCCGCAGAAACGCCAAAAACCGTACCGGTCACGGCACTGAGTCCGTTTGAAGAAATGGAGCGCATGTTCGAGGGCATGTTTCCGCGTAGTCTGATGCGCCACGGGCGCTGGAACTGGCCGTCGTGGGGTGAATTGGCCGCGCCCACCATCCCCATCCCGCGTGTGGATGTGGTGGATCGCGATGACGAGATTGTCGTGCGTGCCGAGCTGGCCGGTGTGGACAAGAAAGACGTGGATGTGTCATTGACGGACAGCACGGTTACAATAAAGGGCAGCACGCGGCGCGAGGAAAAGGAAGAGAAGGGAAATTACTACCGTTGCGAGATTTCGCGCGGGTCATTTGCCCGCACCGTCAGCCTGCCCGCCGAGGTGGACGACAGCAAGGCCAAGGCGGTGTTCAAGGACGGCATGCTCGAGATATCGATGCCCAAGAAGGAAAAGGCCAAACGCCACAGCATCACGGTGCAATAACCAGCCCGTGAACACAGGCTGGCAAGGCCGCCTGTGTGCGCCAGGAGACAAGATGCAGAGGGACCTCATCAAGCAGTTTTTCTACGACATGCTGCTGGCGCGCTGTTTCGAAGAGACCGCCGCCGAGCAATACACGCAAGGGAAGATCGCCGGATTTCTGCATCTCTATCCGGGTGAAGAAGCCGTTGCGGTCGGCAGCCTGCGTGCGGCGGGGCCGGGCGACTATGTCGTCAGCACCTACCGCGAGCATGTGCATGCCTTGATGCGCGGTGTGTCCGCCGATGCCATCATGGCCGAGATGTTCGGGCGCGCCACCGGATGCTCAGGCGGCTACGGCGGTTCCATGCATTTATTCAGCGCCGAGCACCGCTTCCTCGGCGGTTACGCCATCGTCGGCGAAACCTTTCCGCTGGCCATCGGCGTCGGTTACTGGCTCGCCATGAAGCAATCGCCCGATGTCGTGCTGTGCTACTTCGGCGAAGGTGCGGTGAATCAGGGCACCTTTCACGAATCGCTCAACATGGCGGCGCTGTGGAAATTGCCGGTGCTGTTCATTTGCGAAAACAATCGCTATCAGATCGGCACGGAAATCCACCGCAACTCCGCCGTCACCGAGGTGTACAAGCGCGGCTGCGCCAGCGGCGTCCCCGGAAAACATGTGGACGGCATGGACGTGCTCGCGGTGCACCAGGCCACGCAGGAGGCGTTGCAACACGTGCGCGGCGGCAGCGGCCCATTTCTGCTGGAATGCGAGACCTACCGTTTCCGCGGCCACTCGATGGCGGACAGTGGCGCCTACCGCTCGGCGCTGGAAATGGCCGAGCTGAAGGCGCGCGACCCATTGTTGAATCTGCGTAACCGCGCGCTGCAAGAAGACTGGATCAGTGAGGACGAAATCGAAGCGCTGTTCAAAAAGGTGCACGAAACAGTCGATGAGGCGGTGCGTTTCGCCGAGCAAAGCCCGCCGCCTGCCGATCTGTATAAAGATGTCTACACACAGCCGCTCGATGTGTACCGGGGTGTGCCATGACGCACGCACGCAACGCAGACGCCGAGATGATTGCGCCCGCGCGCCCGCGTCACGAACTCATGGTATGGGAGGCGCTGAACCTCGCGCTCGATCACGCGCTGGCCGCGGACGACGCAGTGTTCGTTCTGGGTGAAGACGTCGGCCTTTATGGCGGCAGCTACCGCGTAACGCAAGGCCTGTATGCAAAGTACGGCGAGTGGCGCGTGCGCGATACGCCGATCTCGGAAAACAGCTTCACCGGATTGGGCGTGGGCGCAGCCATGGTGGGCGGCCGCCCCGTCGTTGAAATCACCACCGTCAACTTCGCGCTGCTGGCGCTGGACGCCATCATCAACATGGCCGCGAAGATACGCTATATGTCCGGCGGGCAATTTCGCGTGCCGCTGGTAGTGCGCATGGCGGGCGGTGTCGCCAAACAACTCGCCGCGCAGCACTCGCAACGGCTGGAACATACCGTGATGAACGTGCCGGGGCTGCGCATCGTCGCGCCCGCTACGCCGCAGGATGCCTGGTGGCAACTTACCCAGGCCGTGCGCGCGGACGACCCCGTCATTGTGCTCGAGCACGAACTGCTCTATTTCAAAAAAGGCCCGTTCGATATCCATGCCGAGGCCCCGCCCATGCACAGTGCGGCGGTACGGCGTCCGGGCGTACACGTCACGCTCATCGCCTGGCAACGCATGGTGGACGTGTGCCAGCAGGCGGCGGATGAACTTGCCACAGATGACATCCATGCGGAGGTGATTGATCTCAGAAGCCTGCGGCCCATAGACCTGCCGTTGCTGGTCGCGTCCATCAAGAAAACGCACCGCGCCATCGTGGTGGAAGAAGACTGCAAATTTGCCGGCGCCGGCGCAGAAATCGTCGCCGCGCTACAGGAAACCCTGTTTTTCGAACTGGACGGCCCCATCCTGCGCGTCGCCGCCGCCGATGTGCCGACGCCGTACAACGGTGCACTCGAGGCCGCCTCGATTCCGGATGCCGCAGCCGTGGTGCAGGCGGTACGGCGCATGGTGGGGCCGCGCGAGGAGTAGCGCGGTTTGTTGGGTGCTTGTGCTTACTGTTTGTTGAGCCTCGCCAAGGGGTCTTGGCGGTAAAACAGCGTCAGTTGCTGGTAAACCGCTGGATACGCTTGCTGCACCCGGTGCGGCATAGTGAAAAATGCCTCGCTCATCACCGCGAAAAACTCCGCCGGATTTTCCGCAGCGTAAGCGTCTATCCCCGTGTCTTTGCCCGCGTCCACCCGCAGGCAAAAATCGGCGTAAGCCGTGCTGAATGCGGCGCCCCATGCCGGCTGGCTCATCGCTGCGTGCAACTGAGGAAAGCCGTTCGCCTCACCGTTACGCATGTCGAGCTTGTGGGCGAATTCGTGTATCACCACGTTGTGCCCCGGCGTTAACTCGTCAGCGGCAACATCCTCCCACGATAGAATCACCGGCCCGCGCGGCCACGATTCACCGCTGAGCGGGTCATGTGCGTGGTGCACGATGCCTGCCTCGTCTTCATATTCGTGATCGGCAACAAATCCGCCGGGGTAAACGATGATCTCCACCCAGTCATCGTAATAATCGAGATCAAGATTCAGAATCAGTACGCACGCCTGCGCCGTAATCATCACGCGCATCTCGTCGGTGACCGCTAGGCCACCCGCCGCGCTGAATTTCTTGCCGTGCAGGAACAGCACAACCCATGCGCGCAAGCGGGCAAACTCATCTGCCGTTAAACCATGCAGGAAGGTGAGCCGCGCCACCACGCACCGCCATACCTCATCCGGCAGCGGTTCACGCCTCAGAATGCGGCGCCGCCGCCAGGCTTTTAAACTCCAGAACATGCGGGATACGTATGCACTGCCAAATTCCTGAGAAACGCTCTGGTGTCTTGCGGCCCCTTATCCCTGAGGCGACGCTTGCCCTGGAACAGGAGAAGGCGTTTAATCCAGTTTAAATACGCCTGATCGGTGCGGATACTGTAATGCTTCAGGCGGATTTTTCCACGCACCTGCTCAAGCAGCTTAGGGGTTGGTTTATCAGTCATCTTTGGGGTGTCCTGAAAAGGCGTTAATATATTGACCAGGTGAGGATTATCCGCGAATAGAAAAATACTAGCCATCACCGCCATCGTGGTGGAAGAAGACTGCAAATTTGCCGGCGCCGGCGCAGAGATCGTCGCCGCGCTACAGGAAACCCTGTTTTTCGAACTGGACGGCCCCATCCTCCGCGCCGCCGCCGATGTGCCGACGCCGTACAACGGTGCACTCGAGGCCGCCTCGATTCCGGATGCCGCAGCCGTGGTGCAGGCGGTACGGCGCATGGTGGGGCCGCGCGAGGAGTAACGCGGCACTACATTCAGGAACATCTGGTCAAATCGTCGTTGCGGATGCCGCATGTCGAAGCGGCTGTCAATTGTCAGCCGGGCGCTTGCGCCAGGTATTCCCGCAGCCGCTCGACCGGAAACCCGTAGCCGATGGCACCCATGGGGATGCGGTTCAGCCTGTGGTGGAGATCAGCCAAATCAATGTTTATCAGGCCGCCGTCATGTTCCACATTCACTCCGATATGAAACCGGATGTCGTTCATCGAACCCAGCACGCTGCGGTTGCCGGAGCGGGTGCAGCGGATCACGCGGCAAGCCTCCAGCATCCGTTCGATCTGCGTTTGGGGAAACCCGTCCCACAGCAGCGCCTTGAACAGGCGCTGGCCGAAAACCTCGTCCAGGTGCTCGAACTCCGGTTTTTTCAAGCCCGGCACGAACACCGAGTACAAAGTCGCGTCGTGCGTGAACAGCACGCACTTGCGCCGATCAATCCGCAGCAGGTTGGCGTGCCAGCTTTCGCCGGAAGCAGACGGGTCAATAAGGCGATCCGGGATTTCCGCCAGCAGCTTCTGCGTGCAATAGATCAAGGATGGCATGGACTTGAATTCACTCCCTGCGACGGTTCAGTCGGTCGCGGTCGTCTGAGCACCGGCTATGATTTCAAATCGGTTGCCCGATTTTCCTGCTTTGCTCGATGACTATGCCGTCTCGAAAGCCAGGCTCATCGACTCGGCGATTGCGCAGAGACGTTTGTCCCGTGTCCAGAGTCGCCCGGTTCCCGCCAGAGAAATTGCAGACAGGAGATGCGCGTCGACATAACCGATACCCCTACCCATCAAGCCGTGTCTTTCGATGAAAAACAGCACCTCCTCATCGGTAGCGACTGGGGCAGCGGGCAGGTCCTGCAATAGTGACAAAACCTCTTTGCGGTTCTTCAGATTGCCACAGGCCAGCTCGCCGACGACAAAAGGGTGTGCCAGCACCCGGCCGGCGTTCAAAATATCCAGTAGCGCCGGCTCACCGGCGCGCAGGTGGTCAATCCAGACCGAACTATCGACCAGGATCACGCCAAGTCGGACTGACGCCGGGGAACAGGCTGCAACTGCGGCTCAGTACCGCCCAACTGCGCCAAGCGCCGGGCACTCTCCCGCTCGATCAAGGCCTTAAGCCCCTCCCGGACCAACGCAGTCCTTTCCTTCAGGCCGCTAACGCGCTGCGCCTTGGCAAGAAGCTCGTCTTCAATGTTCAGCGTGGTTCTCATAGGTTTTCCCCCAATCAAGGATGAGATGCCTAAATCAGGCATCATTTGATGATTAATAGCATGATTGTGTATCGGGTGGCAAGGTACATTCGCCCTGACTTCCAACGCTACAACTGAAGCCCGGCAGCAAGCGTAGCCTGGGTTAGACGCGAAGCGCCGTAACCCGGGATCACTTACCGCAGTATCGTAGGACAATACGCTTCGTTATTGCCCCCGCGCTGATTTTGCGGCTGGGAAGTTGTGTAGTAGAACGTAAAGGCCTGACCCTACCTGCTGACCCTACCTGCTACTTAAAGGCCTGACCCTACCTGCTACTCTGTCAAAAGTATTTCCCATATCTCACCTCTCAAACCACGCTGCAATCAAAATACCCACCAGCTTTGCCAACTCGTTGCGCTCTGCCTTGCTTAAATTATCCCGCTCATTCTTGGCGAACAAAGTCAGCAAATAGAGCGGCATACTGTAGCTGCGGTAGTAGTAAATCACGCGCACCCCACCATGCTTTTCGGTGGAGTGTATGGGGTGACTTTTCTCTAGGCGTTCTGTCGTTCACGCACCAAGGAAGTGAATCCTGATACGTCCAGCAGCCATGCTTGCTGCGCTTCCGTGTAGGTGCCATGCAGGCTACGTGGCAAGACAAGTTGCAGGTTCTTGGCCTGCATTTCATCGGTCTGGTTGGTGCTGATGGCCGCTTCCAGCGTGAGCAGGTGTTTGCGCTCGATACGGTCGGCTTCCGCCAGCACCTGCCGCCAGCGGTCTTTGCATGTTGATTTCACACCAAGCATGGTCAGGTTCAGGGGATTGAATGCCGGGTCGTGATATTGGACCTGCCCCGGAAAAATGAAGTCTGGCTTTGTTTTGTTTTCCGTGACAGCGGCACGTGAATAGCGTATGCCGCATTCGTCAAACATCAGTTCAAGATGGTTTTCGAGTGCAAGGCCAACGCGGCTTTTTCGACGGTTCTGCACTGAAAGCGAGAACCCAATGAAGCTATCCACGTCACCATCAAAGCCCTTTGCAAGGCGATCTCCTATGAGATGCCGTTCGAGGGTGCGGAACAGGATTTCCTCCCGTTCCATCCAGACCATCAATACATCATCCGGCCCATCCTGCGGGTTTACATCCTTCAGAGTGGAACGGGCATAGGCGGAGAACTCCCTTGTTGTTGGAAAGCTGCCCTTGAATTTTTCAAGCATGGCATCCAGCCAGGTTTCCTCAGTTGTCTCGACGACAACACCGATGCTTTCAAGAATGAAGCGGGATGCAAATTCAACCCTGTCCTGTTCGGTTTCCAGTTCCTCACGAATCGAAAATCCGGGATGGGTCAGTTCGGAAAAACCGAACAGCCACATGATTTGCCGCGCAATGGTGGTGTCTTTTTCGGCCACGATCGCCAGCAAGGTGTTGTCCGGGCGCTTTGCAATCACCAACAAATCACCAGCGGTCGCGCACTGCGATACCAGGTTGGTCGGGAAGTAGAGCCGGTATTCACATCGGTTCACCCCGCGCTCAAGACGGGCTTTCTGCCGGGCGTCATACCAAGTCAGGAAGCCATCTTCGATGATGGGTTCAGCATCGTTATCGGTGAGATATAGAAACTTTGCCTCATACCGGACTTTCCCGTCCGGTTCGCCGAGAATGCTGCGCAGTCCCTCAACGCCGTTGAACTCGTGCTGGTTCGAACGGATTACATCCGCCTCAACGGCGCTTAGACGTTTCAGTGCAACACCATCGAAATATTGCGATAGATAGCCCTGCTTCATCCCCTTGCCTCCATGAGTAGCCTGTTGCTGTGCAGCCATTTGCCGATACGACGTGCTACACCTTCAATATCTTTGTCCGCGCCCCGAATGGCGCACTCCCACACGATGCCGACACGCCAATCCGCAGCCTGCAACGCCTGTCTTGCCTTGTGGTCGTTGGCACGGTTGTGCCTGATCTTCTTCCGCCAGAAGTCTGGGCGGGTTCTTGGCCACTTGAAGTACGGGCAGTCATGGCCGTGCCAGAAACAGCCATGGACAAAAATGGTAGCGCGGTAGCGTGGCAACACAATATCCGGTTTTCCTGGAAGATCGCGCACATGCAGCCGGAACCGGAAACCCTGCCGGTGCAGCAAGCTGCGAACAAGTATCTCCGGCTTGGTGTTCCGCCCCCGAATACCGGCCATCATCCGGCTTCGGGTTGCGGTGTCTACAATGTCAACCATCAAGCATCCAGTTGTATATTCATGCGTTTCATGAAGATCGGATAGGCGGCTTCGTAAACATCGCTACCGAACTGCCGAAACATGGTTGCAAGGGTGCTTTCAAGATTTCGACACTCAGTGGCAGTGAAAAATTTTTCACCGGTGGCAATGGAGATGATTGTTTCTGGAGCATCGTCGGGATGAAACAGCAGATCGCGTACCGACATTTCAGAAAACCACATCAACATGCCGTCGAAGCTCTTGTCGGAAAAATCAGGGATGCGTGATGCATTCATAGTATTCATGGTATGTCACTCCTTATGGATAGTCATGCAACAATCAGCGGCGCCTGATGGACGCCACTTTTCTCCTGCTGTATCAGTTCAATGACACGTGGCGCCATAATTCGAGCGATCTCGCGCATGACCGGCACAACAACACTGTTTCCGAATTGACGATACGCTTGTGTGTCACTCACTGGAATCCTGAAGTCATCCGGAAACCCCATGAGCCGCGCGCATTCGCGCGGCGTCAGGCGGCGGGGCCGCTTGCGCTTGCCTTGTGAAATGAGGATTTCGGAGCCGTCCTTGTAGTAACGGGCCGACAGGGTGCGTGCCACATTATCAGGGCCTGCCAGACCGAAGCCAAAGCCGTTACCGGCTGCGCGGTGCTTTTCCGCATAGGCTTGCAGATAAGCCCACAGTTTCGGCGTCAACGTGTATTTGCTGCTCACCACTGCCTTCGGGCCAGTTGTGAATGGTTCTTCCGGTGCTTCGCTGCCGTCCTGCGGATGCAGGATTGAGGACAGGCGCGGGCCTTTCGCGGGCAGTTGCAGGTCGTTCCACGAAAACCCGGTTTTCTCGCGGAACCCGACGATGATGATCCGTTCGCGGTGCTGCGGAACGAAGTGCTGGCCATCAATGACCTTGTAATGCACGTCGTAGCCGAGTTCATCCCGCAGGGTTTGCAGAATTACGCGGAAAGTATTGCCCTTGTCGTGCGAGAGCAGGTTCTTGACGTTCTCCAGCAGGAACGCCTTTGGCCGCTTGGCTGCGATGATGCGGGCCACATCGAAAAACAGCGTGCCTTGCGTGGCGCACTCAAACCCGTGCGGGTGGCCAAGCGCGTTCTTCTTGGACACACCGGCGATACTGAATGGCTGACACGGGAACCCGGCCAGCAACACGTCATGATTGGGGACATCCCTTTCATCAATGCTGGTGATGTCGCCCGCGAAAGTATGGACGGTGTCCTGCGGGAAATTGGCCAGATAGGTCTTTTGGGCGAAGCTGTTCCATTCGCTGGTAAACACACAACGCCCGCCGTGGGCTTCGAAGCCCAGCCGGATTCCGCCAATTCCTGCGAAAAGATCAATGAAGCTAAACGAATCATCGGCTACATTTTCATCGACTGCCGCCAAAGGCAATATCCGCTGCCGTATGGCATCGGCCAGATAGGGTGGTGGGTCGGTTTCTCGCACCTCCCAACGGCGGACGGTACGGATATCCACGTCGAGCAGTGCGGCAAGCTCTCTTTGGCTATAGCGGGCGCGAGCCTGCTTCAGCAGGTCGATGGGCTGTGGTTGTGTCATGGCCCGTCCTCTCAGGGAATAATTTAGGACATTCTGCCCTAAAATTGTCCCTTATGGAATAGCCCCCCCTCTTTTTTTGCGTAAGCCTTAAAAGTGGCGCCGGTAATTGGCCATGTGTTGGTACAGCATTGAATTTCGGGGTCAAGCTGACAAGTCGGTGAATTTGGGTAAGCCGGAGAGCAGCGCTGCCCGACGCTGTTCACGGCTTGGGGCCTCACTCAAAAGTGCCATATATTGTTTGGATAATATCCGTTGACGATACTATCTTGATGGGATACTATTCTTCCGTGATCAAGACCTTTAAGTGCAAGGAAACCAAGGCACTTTTTCATGGCCGCTTTTCCGCTAAATTGCCGCAGGCGATTCAGCGCAAAGCGGTGATTAAACTCAACATGCTGCATGCCGCTAGCCGTCTGGACACATTGCGTGTGCCGCCGTCGAATCATTTAGAAGTGCTGCGCGGGGACAGGAAGGGCCAGCACAGTATCCGCATCAATGAGCAATGGCGGGTTTGTTTCGTGTGGCGAGGCAACAATGCCTTTGAAGTCGAGATTGTTGATTACCATTGAGGTGAAGTTATGACTAAGCGCGATTTCCCACCGATTCATCCCGGCGAAGTTCTGTTGACAGAGTTTCTTGAGCCCTTGGGCGTGAGCCAGTACCGGCTTGCCAAGAGCATTAAGGTTACGCCGCGCCGCATCAATGAAATTGCACATGGCCGCCGCGCCATTACTGCGGATACCGCGCTTCGGCTTGGCCGGTTCTTCGGCATGGAGGCGGAGTTCTGGCTTAACTTACAGTCTCATTACGATATGGAAGTCGCGCAAGTGGCCTTGAATGGCCGTCTGGAAAAAGATGTGCAGCCTTTAAAAGCCGCGTAGTAGACAAATAATCCGGACTCAACAACTCCGGGATCAAGTCTCATTCGTCGGATTCATGTTGCGTTTTACCGCCAGTGCTTCCGCTCGGGCCTCGCGAGTGTCCTGGGCAGCATGTTGCTGCACGCGCTTCTCGACCTACGCCACGCGTAATATATCAAGTGAAATGATGAGGCCCCAGCGCGTTGTCAGCAAATGCGCGGCAGCGGGTCGTCTTCCAGTTCTTGCAGTATGCGGCTGCCGCCGAGCGGTGTCTCCAGTACGACGTGCGGTTTGGCGGCCGTCACCTGGCCGATGATGGCGGCTTCGTTGCCGGGTGGCAATGCGTGCCACGCGGCAAGCGCCGCGTCGGCCTGGTCGGGCGCCATCACCGCGACCACGCGTCCTTCGCAGGCGAGATAAAGCGGGTCGTAGCCGAGGATGTCGCACACGCTGCGCACGGCAGCGCGCAGCGGGATGGCGCTCTCCTTGAGATGCAGGCCCAATCCCGTGGCGCGGCAGATGTCGTGTGCGACGGTGGCAAGCCCGCCGCGCGTCGGGTCGCGCATGAAGCGCAGTCCCGGCAATGCATGCAACGCGCGCGTGAGCGGCAGCACGCAGGCGAGGTCTGACTGGACGCTGCCGCTCAAGCCGAACTGCTCGCGCGCGAGCAGCACGGCAACGGCGTGGTCGCCCACCGGGCCGCTCACCAGAATCACGTCGCCTTCCTGTATCCGGTTTATGCCCAGGTGCAATTGCGGATCGCGCACGCCGACGCCGCTGGTGGCGAGATATAATCCGCCGCCTTCGCCGCGCGGCACCACCTTGGTGTCGCCCGCTACTACGCGCACACCCGTTTCCTTCGCCGCGCGCGCCAGGCTTTCGACGATGCGGGTGAGTCGCGCGATTTCGAAGCCTTCCTCAATGAAGGTGTTGAGGCTGAGATAGAGCGGCGTCGCGCCCGCGACGGCAAGATCGTTCACCGTGCCGTGTACCGCCAGCGTGCCGATGTCGCCGCCGGGAAATTCCAGCGGCTGCACGATGAAGCCATCGGTGGTCAGCATGATGTCTCCCGCAGGCAGGGCGAGCGGAACGGCATCGGCCTGGATATCGAGCGCCGGATTCGCAAGGTGGCGTGCGAACAGTTCCTCCACCAGTTCGCGCATGTAGCGCCCGCCGTTGCCGTGGGCGAGGGTGATGTGGGTGTCCTGCATCAGTGCTGTGCCGCCTCGATGATTTGTCCGTAACTGAGCCCGCCGTCATTGCAGGGGACGCGGCGCGGAAGATGGACGGCAAACCCCTCATCCTGCAACAGACGCAGTGCGTGTTCGGCGAGGATGCGGTTTTGAAATACGCCGCCGCTCAGGCCCACGTCGTTTACGCCGTGTTCATCGCGCAGCATGCGCGCCTGTTGCAGCAGCGCGTGCGCGAGGCTGGCGTGAAAAATACTCGCGCGTTCAGCGACGGCAACATGTTCATCAAGCAATAGCGGCACGAGCGGCGCCCAGTCGGTGCGCCAGAGGCCGTGCGCGTTGCGCTGCAACGGTAAGTTGACAGGGGGTGCACCCGCGCGGCTGACTGCCTCCAGCGTCATCGGCCCCTGCCCTTCAAAGCTGGCAGTGTGTACCAAGCCGAGCAGTGCGGCGGCGGCATCGAACAATCGGCCCACCGCGCTGGTTTGCGGTGCGTTGATGCGCCGTTGCCACGCGTGCAGCAGCAGCGCGGTGTCCTCCGCCGGGCCGTTGTGCCACGCCTGATTCGATTCCCAGCACAGGGCGAGCGCGCTGCGCCACGGTTCGCGCGCGGACCTTTCGCCGCCGGGGAGATGAAACGGCCGCAGGCTGGCCGCACGCCACCAGTGCCCGGCGCCTCCCAGCAAGGCCTCGCCGCCCCACAGGGTGCCGTCCTCACCCAGGCCCACGCCGTCCCAGGTAAACACCAGCCAGTTTTTTATCGCGGGAAATTCGCCTGCGACGCCGGAGGCATGCGCGTGATGATGCCAGACCTGTGTCAGCGGCAACCCGCTGCGCCTGTTCCAGCGCCGGGCCCAGCGCGTACCGGCGTAATCGGGATGGGCGTCGCACAGGATTTTTTCGGCGCGTACGCCATAGAGCGTTTGTAAATCCTCAATCACCTGTTCGAATACTTCGAGGCCGCGCGGCGTTCCGAGGTCGCCGATGTGCGGCGAGATCACCACGCGGTTGTGCCAGGCGAGGGCAATGGTATTTTTCATGTGGCCGCCGGTCGCCAGCACGGGCCGGGACAACTCAAACGGCAGTTCCAGTTCCAGCGGCGTGCCGCCGCGGCCGAGGCGCAACGGACGCGGCTGCCCGGCAATGATGCGAAACACGGCATCGTCCGCCGGGCGCTGGATGGGGCGGTCATGGTGCAGGAAGGCATCGGTCACGTGCGCGAGGCGCGTTTGTGTTTCCTCGTTGGCAGTGAGGACCGGCTCGCCGCTGACATTGGCGGACGTCGCCACCAGCGGCGCGCCAAAATCTTCCAACAATAAATGATGCAGAGGGCTGTAAGGCAGCAGGGCGCCGATTTCATCCAGGCCGGGCGCGATGTGTCCGGAGAGATTCGCTGCGCTGCGTTGGGTGACGAGCACAATCGGACGCATGGGGTCGCGCAGCAGTTGCGCCGCAATCGCGTCGACCTCTGCCGCCTCACGCACGGCGTCAAGACCGTCTGCCCCATGCAGGGGGAACATCACGGCGAGCGGCTTGTGCGGACGCGGCTTGGTGGCGCGCAAACGCAGCACGGCGGCGTCGCTACGCGCATCGCACAGCAGGTGATAGCCGCCGACGCCCTTCACGGCGATGATTTCCCCCTCGCGCAGTGCGGCTACGCACGCGGCAAGCGCAGCGGCACCGATAATGGTTTTATCCGCTGCTGCCTTAAAAGACAATTGCGGGCCGCAGGCAGGGCAGGCGAGCGGCTCGGCATGAAAGCGCCGGTCCAGCGGGTTTTGATATTCCGCGCGGCACTGCGCGCACAACGCAAACCCCGCGAGAGTGGTGTTGGCGCGGTCATAAGGCAGGCGGCGGATGATGGTGTAGCGCGGGCCGCACTGGGTGCAGTTGATGAAGGGATAACGATAACGGCGGTCGCCGGGGTTATGCAGTTCAGCGAGACAGTCCGCGCAGGTGAAATAATCGGGCGCGAGATGTACGTGGGCGGGCGCGCATTCTGTGCTTGGCAAAATGCTGAACTCATCCAGCGGTAGCAACGGCGTGTGTTCACTCGACAATACCTGCGGCTGCGCTAGCGGTGGCGCATCACTCAACAATCGCTGGCCGAACCGTTCCAGCGATGCGCCGTCGCCCTGCGCGAAAATCTCCACCTGCCCGGACCGGTTACGCACCCAGCCACAAATGCCGCAGTCATGCGCCAGACGGTACACGAAAGGACGGAAACCCACCCCCTGCACGCGCCCGGCCAGCACCCAGCTGCGCGCGCAATGGGTGGCGATAGATGCGGGCAACAGCGCTGCGGTCATGGAGTTATCCTGCGGGATGTAAACGCTTTCAAACTAGCATAAGCTTGGTTTCACGGCTACCCTATAACGCGAGTGATTCGATGAGTAAAAAACCCTGCACCGGAAACGGGCCACAGAGCGTGCTCGATGGCGTGGATGCCTGTCTGCCTGCGCTCGCGCACGCCATGGAGTTTCAGCACCGCGTTGCTGCCGTCGGCTTCGATTGGCCGCAGGTAAGCCAGGTGCTGGAAAAGATCGAGGAGGAGCTGCAGGAGATCCGCCACGAGATCAAGCAAGTCGCAGGCCACGACCGGCTGGAGGATGAAATCGGCGATCTGCTGTTTGTGTGCGTCAATCTCGCGCGCCACATGAAGGTGAATCCGGAGGCCGCGTTGCAGCGGGCCAACGCCAAATTCGAGCGCCGCTTTCGCCGCATTGAGGAGCTACTCGCGCAACGCGGGCGTGGGCCGGACGAGTCCAACCTGGAAGAGATGGACGACCTGTGGAATCAGGTGAAGTCCGAGGAAAGGGCCTGAGCGCGCCGGTATTTCCGCGTGATGGATCACATCTCCCGCATTACGGCCTGTAGCCTGTTGGTGACATCAGCAATGGAATCGCGGCGGCTGAATTTAACGGGTGTGCCGAAGCGTACCGTGACCACGCCGCGTCTTCTGGGCATGATCTTGCCGCAAGGCACAATGGCGTTTGTGCCGCTGATTTTCAGAGGGACGACGCAGACATCCGCTTCGACCGCGATGAGGCCGGCGCCGCGTTGCAGCGGAAGCAGGGCACCGGTTTCGCTCATCTTGCCCTCCGGGTATACGACCACGCACCAACCGCGATCCAGCAGCCTGCCCGCATAGTCGAGCCCGTGTTGGATGTGCTCGTGTTCGTGACGCGGGAAGGGAAAGGTATTGAAGGCAAACTCAATCAGCCAGGCGACCGACTTGAATTCCCCGTACACCACATCCTGCGCCGCGGCGAAGGCCAATCGCTTGCGGATGCGGCGCGGCAAGGCCATTGCCAGCGCCATGGAGTCGAGATAGCTCACGTGATTGGGCATAAAGACGGCGGGCAGTGGAATCGCATCGAGATGCTCACGCCCTTCGACCTTGAGTTTCATGAAGCTGCGCATGAGTGGAAACACCAGCAGAGACTGCAAGGCCGCCCTCAGCCAGGACGCCCAGCGTGTCAGCAGCCAGCTCTTGAAACGCTGCTTTGCCCGCGGAGCGGTTCCCGCCCGGGTCATGACCTCGAGTTGCGCAACCGTGGTGGTGTGTGTGATGGCCGTCTCATCTATGGCCACGCCGAAGGTCTCCTCAAGGCGCATCACCAGCTCGATGCGCAACAGTGAATCCAGATTGAGGTCCGCAACCAGTTGCGTGGCGTCGTTGATGCGCGCCAGTGGCTGGCCGGTGAGCGAGGCCAGCAGGCGCATGAGTATGGTTTTTTCACCGCCGGGTGCAGCCTTTTCGCCGTCCGTCACATGGGTGATGAGATGCGCCAGCACCGGCTCGCGCTTTATCTTGTGCGTGGCGGAGCGCGGGAAGTCGTCAAGCGGCCAGAGCGACCCGCTGGTGATGCGCTGATACGAGGCAAGATGCTGATTGACGGCGGCGATGATGTCGGCCGCCTGCGGTGCTTCCGGTACTGCGGCGTCGAGCAGCAGCACGGCATGGATATCCACCTGGCCGCCTGGCCTGTCGAGCCCCACTACACAGCTGTCCTTCACGCCGGCAATTTTATTGAGCTCGCACTCGATGTCCTCGGGGTAGACGTTCTGGGCCCCGGGGCCCATGATCACGTACTTTTTTCTGCCCTTGATGAATAAAAACCCGTCCTGATCCACTGCCCCGATATCGCCGGTGTGGAACCAGCCCTCCGCGTCGAACACGGCGCGCGTCTTTTGCTCGTCATTAAAGTAGCCGGAAAATACATTCAGTCCCTTGACCAGTATCTCTCCGTCGTCGGCGATTTTGACGGCAACGCCGGGCAAGACACGCCCCACCGAGCCGGAACGATGATGTTTGCGGGTGTTGTTGGTCACTACGGGCGAGGTTTCGGTGAGACCGTAGCCCTGCAGCAGGGTGATGCCGAGCGCCTCCCACTTTTTCTCCAGCGCTACATCGAGCGGCGCGCCGCCGCAGGCGATGGTCTCCAGCCTGCCACCGAACGTTCTGTGCACCGGAAAGAACAGCAGGCGCTGAAGCGACTTGAGCGGCAGGCGCTGTGCCAGGTTCCGCAAGGCCGCGAGGGGAAAACCACGCGCCGCCGCACGCTCTTCGATTTTACTCATCATCACTTTGAGAAACTCGGGCACGGCAACCATTTTTGTGATGCGGTGCTGCGGGAGCAGACCGGCAATCGCTGCGGGCGTGGGGGTAAACACGATGCGCGCACCGGCGCTGAACGGCAGCAGAAAGCCGGCCGTCTGTTCCAGGATATGGCTCAGGGGAAGAATGGAGAGCAGGCGATCCTGCGGCGTGAGCGGAATGCCGGCAGCGATCGCGGTCACGTTGGAATAGAGATTGGCGTGCGTCAGCATCACCCCCTTCGGCTCGCCCGTGGTGCCGGAGGTGTACATGATTTCGACCAGATCATGCTCCGCCGCCTGCACTTTTTTGAAGGCAGCGGCGTCAATGCCGGCAACATCTTCCTTGATGAATTCGATGTCATAAACCGGCACACCGCCGGGCAGTGCTTCCTTGAGATAGCGGTACTTGAAGATGACCTTCGCGCCGGTGTGGCTGGCGATGTCAGCGATCATTCTGGCAGTGCTCTGGATATTAAGCGGCACTATTGCCGCGCCACAGAGCAGCGTGGCCCAGAACACACAGATCCAGTAAGGCGAGTTGGGCGCCAGCACGATCACGCGATCGCCCGGCATTACGCCGTGTTGCTGCAACAGGCAGGCGATCCTGCGCGCGAGTTCGTACGCCTCGCGGTAATTCAGCGTCACGGTGCGGTAACCCATGCGCATGACCAGGGCGGTCCGTTCAGGAAACTCCTGCGTGCTTCGTTCAAGAATGTGTGTCAGCAGCATCAATGCACTCCGAATTCTGTTAATTGCCTGAAACTAGAGTATCGCAGCGCCGGTGTCCTTGATCTGCGACAAGATTCAGGCCGGGCGCGCCGCCGAGAATTCTGCCAAAGCCCGGTGGATGCCCTCGGTGACGCGGGTGAGCGCGACGTAATCGATTTTGTCCGGCGTGTCGCCGGCGGTGTGATAGTGACGGTTGCGGTAAAACGCGGTGTCCGTGATCATCAGCGCGCGGTAGCCCTGACGCCAGAAGGAGAAGTGATCACTCAATGCGACACCGGGGACAAGAAAGAAGGTGGCAAGCTGCTGCACGGGGAAATCCGAGTGGGCGCGGAAGAGGGAGGTGAAGCGGCGCAGCAGGGGGCGTGAGCGCAAATCGGAAACAAGGGCGATGAAGTCGCCCTTGTCGGGGTAGAAAAACCGGAGCAGCGGCGGATAGCCCTGGCTGCCCTCTGCTGCGCTGTAACAGCCCAGCATTTCGAGCGAGATCATGAGCTGGATGTTATCGCCGCGTTTGCGCGCGGCGCGTGCATAGACCAGACTGCCCATGGTCTCCCAGAAGAAAAAGGGCGACTCTTCATTCACAAAGGCGACAAAGCGCACCGTCCGCTCCGGCGCGAGCGCAACGAAGGTTCGGGAAATTTCCAGTAGCGCCGCGATGCCGCTCGCGTTGTCATCAGCGCCGGGGCTGCCCGCGACGGTATCATAATGCGCGCCGATGAGTATGATTTCATCGGGCTTGCTGCTGCCACTGCGTGTGACTTCGAGATTGGAGCAGGCCACGCCGGAGACGTCATAGGTTTGCGGGTTGACCGTATAGCCCTGTTGCTGCCACTCCTGCGTGATGTACGTAGCGGCGGCGTGCAGCGCCTGCGGGTGAAAGACATTGCGCTCACCGATTACCTCGGCAAGCTCCCGCACGTGAGCGGTAAGGCGCGCTGCCGTGATTTCAGTAGTCACGCTGCATCGTTGCGTACGCCACCAGACCACCAGATGCGGCAGGCGCCTTCGTCCGATACCATGCAGGGACCAATCGGGGTGCGCGGTGTGCAGGCGCGGCCGTAGAGTGTGCACGCGTCGGGGTAGATCTGGCCCAGCACCACGCGCGCGCAGTCACAGCCCGGCGGCATTTTACCGCTGCGTTTGCGTACCATCTCCTGCACAAGCGGAAACCGGCGTCGTGCATCATGGGCCTGTAGCGCTGGTTTCAATGCGAAGCCTGAGGCCGGAATGACACCGATGCCGCGCCAGGCGGCATCCTCCACGTCCATCGTGGCGGCGAGCAGTTGTTGCGCGCGCGGGTTACCCTGTGGCTGCACCGCTTCCGGATAGCAATTATCCAGAAAGAATTCATTTTCGCTCAACTGCCGCAGCGTGGAATAGGTGGCCGCCAGCAGTGACTCGGGGGTGAAGCCCGCCAGCGCCGCGGGGATGTGGTGGCTATCCACAACGAAGCGCCACTGCTCCGGCCCCATCACGGTGGCGACGTGGCCCGGCGCGATCAGCGCGTCGAAGCCGGGCGCGCCGGAATCGAGCAGCAGGGCGACCGCGGGCCAGGTCAGCCGTCCGGAGAGCAGGATGAACAGATTTTGCGGCAGGCCCTGCGCCAGCAGGGCGGCAATCGGCGCCATCGTGGTTTCGAAACCAGCCGCGAAAAACACCACCGCCTTTGCGCTGTTCTGGCGCGCGATGGTCTCCGCCTCACCCGGCGTTGCGATCGCGCGGATGTCGGCACCTGCGGCCCTGGCCTGTTCGAGCGAACGGATTTCGCCCTTGGCCACATTCACTGGCACGCGCAACATGTCGCCGAAGGCGACGAGGATAATATCCTCGTGCCGCGCGAGCTGGATGGCGTGCAGGATGTCCTGCTCGGGGCAGATACACACCGGGCAGCCGGGGCCGGGAATCAGTTCGATGTTGCGCGGCAGCGCCGTGCGCAGGCCGGCGTGTGTGATGGTGCGCTCATGCCCGCCGCACACATTCATGATGCGCACCTTGCGCGGCAACGGCAGGGCGCGAATCTTTTCCAGCCACGCTGCTGCGGAGAGCGTCATCGTTATTCAGCCCGCCGCATGCGCGTGCGCAACAACAGCAGTGGGAGGATGGGCGCGCCGCGCGGTGGCCTGCGCGCGCAGCCAGGCTAGCCAGTGTTCGAGACCGGCCCCGGTCTTGGCCGAGAGCCGGAACAGCGGTGCAGGGTTGGCCAGTTGGCGCAGACAGTGCTCCGCCTTTTCAGGATCGAAATCGTCCAGCACCGGCAGCAGGTCGGTCTTGGTAAGCAGAACCAGATCCGCCGCGCGGAACATGACGGGATATTTGGCGGGCTTGTCGTCGCCTTCGGTCACTGAAAGCAGCGTGATGTTGTGATGCTGGCCCAGATCAAAACTCGCCGGGCACACCAGGTTGCCGACATTTTCTATGAACACGATGTCGAGACCGTCGAGCCGGATGTGATGCAGGGCGTCGTGCACCATGTGCGCATCGAGGTGGCACGCGGTGCCGGTGGTAATCTGGACGGCGGGCACGCCTTTGGCGCGGATGCGGGCGGCGTCATTTTCGGTTTCCAGGTCGCCCTCGACCACGGCAAGCTTGAATTCATGCTTGAGTGCGTCGATGGTGGCCTCCAGCAACGCAGTCTTGCCCGCACCCGGTGCTGACATCAGATTGACGGCGAGCACACCGTGGGTATCGAAGTGCGTGCGGTTGTGCGCCGCCTGATGGTCGTTCTCGGCCAGCAGACTGCCAAGCACCGTCACCGCGGTTGTGCCGGCAACCGGTTTGTAGATCAGGTGCCGGTTGCCCGGCGTGATGTTGCAGCCACAGGTGTTACACACAGGCCACCTCCGTTTCTGTCGTGGGTGGATCGGAAATAATCAGTCCGACGCTTTCCAGTAGCATTTCGTTGCCGCTCACCAGCCGCGTGCGCCAGTTGCCGCACTGCCCACACACAAGGCAATTGATCGCGACCTCCGTCTCGGTGTCGCACTGCGCGCAGTGCACCCGCACCGGTGCGCGCCGGATCACCAGCCGTGCACTGCTCGCGAGGGTGCCACGGCGCGCGAGGGGAAACACCTGCTCCAGCAGGGTGGCCTCCACGCCGGAGAGCGGGCCGATGTGCAGCCGGATGATGTCGATGGCGCGTGCCTGCTGCTGCCGTGCGACAACCTCGGCCTGTTTCAGCAGTGCGCGGCAAATGGAAAGCTCATGCATGATGAACCTGCGACTGCATCTGGTCGTGGAGTTCCCATGCCGAGCGTGCGTGTGGCGCGGAAATCTTCTGGATGGCGTAGCCCACGTGAACCAGCACAAACTCACCCACTATAAGTGGAGCATCCAGCAAGAACAAATTGACCGTGCGTTCTACACCGTTAGCGTTACAGCGTGCGGTTACTCCATCCGTCTCTATTACCTGCATGGGAATGGCGAGGCACATGATGCCCTCCGTTGGGCCGGTGCAGTTTAGATAGCTTCATATTACGCCGCCCGGCAGCAAGATCAAGCGCGGACGGCCATATGAACAGGAATCTCTTGCGCCAGATCAAATAGCCGCTCCGGGTTTCTGTGATAGGCTTGGAAGGATGTTGAGCTACGGTTACTTCGAGCACGATGCTGACACCGGTATAATCGGCCGCGGCAATACACCGGAGGAGGCCTTTATCTCTGCCGCCGAGGCCATGTTCGCCATCATGGTGGACATCACGACGGTGCATGAGGCGCAGCATGTGCAGTTCGAGTTTGAGGAGGAGGATGTGGAGTTTGCACTCGTCACCTGGCTGAACCGCCTGCTCACCGAGGCGCGCACCCACGGGCTCGTCTTCGGGCGTTTTCATCTGCACCGCAACGGCGCGCACTGGGAAGGCGGCGCGTGGGGCGAGTCGTGGCGCGATGCGCTGGAGAAGGGCGTCGAGGTGAAGGGCGCCACGCTTACCCTGTTGTCCGTGCAGTCCGGACCCGCAGGGTGGGAGGCGCGCTGTGTGGTCGATGTGTGAGAGCGGCGGAAACCAGACACGGACATGAGTCGCCCATGGACCTGAGTCACTTGGTCAGGCTGGATGAGTACCGCTGGAGCGTGCCGCTCGCTGCGGACGAAACGCGCGCGCCGGTCTGTCTCTACGGCAGCGAGCCGCTGCTTGCCAGCATGGATGACAAGGTGCTGGAGCAGATTACCAATGTGGCGCGGCTCCCCGGCCTGGTCGGCGCCGCGATGACAATGCCTGATGCGCACTGGGGTTACGGCTTTCCCATCGGCGGCGTCGCCGCCTTCGATGCCGAACAGGGCGGCATCATCTCCGCCGGCGGCGTGGGGTTCGACATCTCCTGCGGCATCCGCTGCCTGCGCACCAATCTTGTAATCACCGACATCCTGCCGCAGATGAAGACGCTGGCCGACATCCTGTTTCACACCATCCCCGCCGGCGTGGGCGAAGAAGGCGAGCTCAAGCTTGCGCCCGCGGAACTCGACCGGGTGCTGGCGGGCGGTGAAACACGGTTACGGCGTGGCGGAGGACCTGGACTATATCGAGGAGCGCGGCCAGGTGGCGGACGCGGTGCCGGAGAATGTCTCCGATCATGCCAAGAAACGCCAGCGCGGCGAAATGGGCACGCTGGGTTCCGGCAATCACTATCTCGAAGTGCAGGTGGTGGATCGAATTTATGACACAGAGGCGGCGCAGGCCTTCGGCCTGCATGAGGGGCAGGTGGTCGTCTCCATCCACTGCGGCTCGCGCGGCCTCGGCCACCAGATCGGCACCGAATATCTCATCACGCTCGCCAAGGCCGCGAGCCGCCTCGGCGTCGCACTGCCCGACCGCGAACTCGCCTGCGCGCCGATCACTTCGCCCGAAGGCCAGCAGTACATCGGCGCGATGAACGCGGCGATCAACTGTGCGCTGGCCAACCGCCAGATACTCGCGCACCTCACGCGCGAGGCGTTCACGCGCCTCCTGCCCGACGCGCAACTGGAAACGCTGTTCGATGTCTCGCACAACACCTGCAAGGTGGAGCAGCACAAGGTGGACGGCAGGCAGCGCGTGCTCCACGTGCACCGCAAGGGCGCGACGCGCGCCTTCGGCCCCGGTCATCCCGCGTTGCCGGAGCGTTACCGCGCGGTGGGTCAGCCGGTTATCATCGGCGGCAGCATGGGCACGGGCTCGTATGTGCTGGCCGGCACGCGCGAGAGCGAAACCCGCGCCTGGTCTTCGGCGAGCCACGGCGCGGGCCGCGCCATGAGCCGCCATCAGGCGCTGCGCCGCTGGAGCGGGCGGCAACTGGTGGATGAACTCGCGGAGCGCGGCATTATTATCCGCACCCGTTCCATGCGCGGCGCGGCGGAAGAGGCGCCGGGCGCCTACAAGGATGTGGACCTGGTGGCGGAGGTGACGGAAAAGGCAGGGCTCGCCAGGCGCGTCGCCTTTCTGCGGCCCAAGGCCTGTGTGAAGGGCTGAGGCCGCAAGGCGAACAACAACAAATCCGGGACGCCGGGGAGCGTAACGATGCCCGGCGATGGGGCGCACGCATGCTGATACTGGCCACGCAAAACTGTTTCCATCTGGCACGCAGGCTGGAGAAATACAAGCACGCCCGCCTGTTGCGCTATGCGTGCAAACAGTTCGCCGACGGCGAGCGCTATTACCGCCTGGACTTCCAGCGGCAGCCGAAGTCGCTCGTGCTGCTGGCCAATATCACCCCCGACCCCGGGTCGCTGTTCGATCTGCTCGCGCTCGCCCGGGCGGCGCAGGACAGCGGCATTGCGATCGAGGCGCTGTGCATCCCTTATCTCGCATACAGCCGCCAGGACCGGCAGTCGGAGAAGGGCGAGGCGGTGCTGGCGCGCATGGTGGCCGAAGCCATCAACCGTATACCGGCACGGCAGCGCGTATTCGTCGACCTGCACAGCGATGCGGTACGCGCCATGCTGGCCCCGCACCGCGAATTATCCTGTCTGCCGTGGCTGGTGCATACGTCGATGGCCCAGGCCTTTGATCTTGTCGTAGCGCCGGATGCGGGCGCAGCAGAGCGGGCGCGGAGTGTTGCCGGCAATGCGCCCGTCCTCATCATGCGCAAGCATCGTCCCCGGCCCAACCAGGTCAGGCGTAGCGCCACAGCCTATCCGGTCAAGGGCAAGCGGGTGCTGATGGTGGACGATATGGTAGATACCGGGCGCACGATTGCGTCCGCCGCAGTGCTGTTGAAAAAGCAGGGCGCGCGCTCCATCTCGGTGGTGGCCACGCACGCCGTGTTCTCGGCGCCGAGCCATAAAGCCCTAGCCTCTGCGCCGATTTGGAAAATTATAGTGAGCGATACCTTGGCGGGGCGTGCACCACACGGCGTACGCGTCGTGAGCATCACGCAGCAGCTTGCCGAGGCATTGAACAGCGAGCGCAATTAACGAGGAGGCAGATCATGTACTTCCAGAACCGTGCCGAGGCCGCACAATTACTGGCCGAAAAACTCAAACACTATCGCGGCAAAAACCCGCTGATTCTGGCCATCCCGCGCGGCGCGGTGCCAATGGCGAAGGACATCGCCGAAACCCTGGGTGGCGAGATGGACGTCGTGCTGGTGCGGAAATTGAGCGCACCGGGCAATCCGGAGTTCGCCGTCGGCTCAGTGGATGAGAGCGGCTGGACCTATGTGTCCGACTACGCCGCGGCAGCGGGCGCGACGCCGGAATATCTCCAGCAGGAGAAACAGAGACAGCTGGCGACCATGCGCCGCCGCCGCGCGCAATACACGCCGGTGCACCCGCCCTCTGAGGTGCAGGGTCGCACTGTCATCGTGGTAGATGACGGCCTGGCTACCGGCGCCACCATGATTTCGGCGCTGCACGCGCTGCGCGCCAAGCAGCCGGAAAAACTGATCGCGGCGGTGCCGGTATCGCCGCCGGAGACGCTGCAGAAGGTGACGCAGTACGCCGATGAGGTGGTGTGCCTGCACGCGCCGGAGTATTTTCAGGCCGTCGGCCAGTTTTACGCCGACTTCCCCCAGGTGGATGATGAAGAAGTGATCGCCCTGCTGCGCGAGAGCAAAACCAGCGCACCGCTTCGCTGAGCAGGCATGCGTCATTCCGGGCGGAGCGTAGCGTAGACCCGGAATCCAGAGCTGAAAATTCAATGAGTTGCTGGATTCCCGCTCCCCGCCTGCGCGGGGACAAGCTTCGCGGGAATGGCGCAAAAGGAATTAATCAGAGCTTCCTTAATTGATTTTAATCAGACTGGTCTATACACTGGTCTATGTTAAGTGCATATAGCAGGAGACAGCCATGAAGATCGAAATTGGCTCATATGAGGCGAAAACAAGGCTCCCTGAATTGCTGCGGCAGGTAAAAACCGGCAAAAGCTTTACCATCACCAATCGCGGCGTAGCCATTGCGGATTTGGTGCCCAGTCTGGGCGCACG
>JAUXUQ010000023.1 GCA_030680605.1 Gammaproteobacteria bacterium
AGAGGACACGGCAAGACCAATGGGCTGAAAGTCCACGTACTTGAGTATGGTGGTGAAGGCGGTGCCGCTTCCAAGCCCGCTGGCGCGGTGGCGGAAGCGGTCACTGCTGCACCAGCTCCAGCGGTCGAACAGAAGTCATACCTGTCCAGGGTGCTTGCCGCGATCAACAAGGCTGCGAATGCCACTGAGCTTTCGTCTGCCGTCCCTCAGCAGATGATGTCCAACCCCATTGTAATGGAGGCATTGGCCGCGAGACGCAAGGTGCTGTTGAAAGGGACGGGGGTCGAGGGACAAGGGACAAGTGAGAAGAAAGAAGCCGCGCCTGCGAAGACGAAGGCAGTGGAAGGAACAACGGTCGCGGAGACCAGGACACCAGCGAAGCTACTGGAGACCGTGAACGGCATAGGCCGTGCCACGGCCATCAAACTGGTAGCCGCTGGTGTACACACTGTGGCAGAGCTGGCGGCATCCGATGCCGCTGCGCTGGCCGCGAAATCGGGGGTGAACAAGGCCTTGCTGGCCCGCGCCATCGATGGCTTGAATAAGTTGAACCGAATTAAAAGCAGCTAAAAATGGCATTCAAAGGCCCACAGGTAATAAAGGGACAGGGCAACAGCGGAAGCGGTGCCCCCGATAAGGACAGGGTGTGCGCACTGGTGATAGGTGGCCAAGCGGCCACCGGACTGGCGTTGAACACCCCGCTGCGCATCGTTCACCCTTCGCAGGCCGAGGCCGTGGGCATCAATGCCAGCTATGATGCCAACAACGGCATCCTGGCCTTTGACCACATCGAGGAGCATTTCCGGCTTGCTCCGGAGAGCGAGCTCATCATCATGCTGACGGCAAGGCCGACCACTGATGCCGGGTTCACCGGTCTCTTTGCTGCTGCCGGGCCTGTTGACGGCCTCATCCGCAGCCAAGTGGGCAAGGATGTGAAGTACATCTTCATGGCGTTCAACCCCACATCTGCCGTGGTACCATCTTTTGCGGCCAACGGGCTGGTGGATCAGGTGAAGGCGTGTCTCGACCCAGCGCAGGCACTCATTGATGCCCACTTTGACGAGTTCCGCTACATCGATGGCATCATGCTCGATGGATGGAAGATAGATAACGTGGCAAGTCTGGAAGACCTGCGCGATGAGGCATGTCCCAATGTGAGCGTTCTCGTTGCTGTGGACGGCTACAATCTGGACACCAACCCGGCATACGCCAGCCTTGTGGCCGTGGGAGCTGCCAGCGGCATGTTCGCTGTGCGTCAGATCAATGAGAACATCGGCAGCGTTGAGGTGCTCAATCCACCGGCAGCGATGCGCGGCTTTGAGAGCTATCCGCTGGGCAACGCCACGCGCTGGCTCTCTGCCAAGCTTCCCAATTTCGATGACATCAGCATCTATCCGGAGCCGGTTCAGCGCGACATGGCCGACAAGGGCTACATTTTCGCGGGTTCCTTCAACGGTTACGAGGGCTTCTACCTGAGTGGTGACCCCACCTGCGTGGATGCCAACAGCGACTACGCCTACATCAACAACAACTGCGTTTGGAACGCGGCAGCGCGCATTGTGCGCAATGCGATGATTCCGAAGATTCGCAGTGTGCTGAAGAAAGACCCGACCACGGGTTTCCTCCGCGCTACCACCGCCCTTGCCCTGCAAGACCGGGCACAGAAGCGTCTGGACGTGCTGGTGAACCGCGACCTTGTGAGTGCGGTGGCGGTGTTCCTTGACCCTGAGCAGACCCCTTCGGCCACTGTGCCGCTGGTGGTGAATGTGCAGGTGGTGAAGGATGGTATCCTGCACGCCATGGACATCAACCTCGGACTATTCAACAACATAAGCGCGTAAGCCATGCCAGTACCTATCATAGTCAATAAGTTCGGCCGACTGACAGGGTGGAACTCCATCACGTTCAACTTCTTTGGCCGCGACATCGAGGGCATCCTCGAATTCGAGTACTCTGACAGCGTGGAGTGGGAGAACGTCTATGCCGGGGGCAAGATGCCCATAGGGGAGGGCGAGGGCAACTACGCGGCCGAGGCGAGCCTCACGGTGCTTGCCGAGGAGTGGCGGGCGATGCAGGACGGCATCCCACCGGGTGCGCGGATGCAGGACGCGCTGGGCGCCATCATCTGTGCCTATGAGTACGGAACGAAGGTTTACAAGGACGTGGTGAACAACGTGCGGGTGATGGGCCAGGGTGTGGGCCCCAAGCAGGGTGACAAGAGCATCAGCGTGAAGCTGGAGCTGAAGGTGAGCCATGTGAACTGGAACGTCTGAGCGGGCTGATACGAACCGAAGCGAATCGAGCTCATTGCGGAGCAATAATTACGAATCAGTACGGATATACGAACTAAGCGAAGCGTTCTCATTGCGAAGCAATAATTACGAATAGGCGAATCACCAACACCAACACCATGGAGCACATAGGCAAGATAGACGAGAAGGAGGTGAACCGCCTCAAGGCGCTGCACGATGAGCTGTATCAGCTGACAGGCACGGACGATGAGGGCAACACGCATTACCTCTACGTGAAGAAGCCCGACATGGCCGCGCTGAGCGCATCGGCCCGCTATGTCGATACCGACCCGATAAAGAGCGGGCAGCTGATGTATAACAGCTGCAAGGTGTGCGGCAGCACGAAGTTTGACACAGGCGCAGAGTGGACGATGGGCGCGATGGCTCAGATAGGTACGCTGTTCAAGGCTAAGGAGCTGGAGCTGGAAAAGCTGTAGCTGACGCGGATCTTGACCCCGACCCGGACAGTCAGCAGGATGGATATGAGAAGGGGTGCGCGCTGATAGGTGCGGTGCTCGGAGTGGATGCCACCCGGCTGAGTGATGCGGATTTCATACGCCTGCGTTCGCAGGCGTTGTGGTATAAGAACTGGGAGCTGCTGCGTCTGGCGCGGCTGCTCGGAGCGGAGAAGAAGCAATGAGACACCGGAACACTCAGATGGAGCCTCCCCAGCCGTTGTACGGCACATCCTTTCCGCGCCACGAATCGCGCAGGTCGCGCATCCACGAGATGGCATCAGCGGCCACGCCCAGCACTACCGCGATGGCGGTGATGATGACGGCTGCGGCAATGAGCAGGATGATGATGAATTCCATGACCCAAATATAATCAACAGATGTCAGCCACCACCACTCAATGGATACTGGAGCTCGTTGACCGGGTGACGAAGCCGCTTGGAAGCGTGGACAGCGGTGTGCGTCAGATGACGGAGAACACCAAGGC